>JBFFZT010000494.1:0-2266 GCA_041568535.1 Burkholderiales bacterium
GCCCGCCGAGGCTGACGGCGCAGGCGTGGGTGAGGGCGACGATGCCCCCCTTGGAGGCGGAGTAGGCCTCGGTGTTGGCTTCGGACATGAAGGCGCGGGTCGAGGCGATGTTGATGATCGCGCCCTTCTTGCGGTGCTTCGCCATCAGGCGCGCGGCTTCTTGCGTGGCGAGGAAGGTGCCGCGCAGGTTCGTGGCGAGGACCAGGTCGAACGCCTTGGGCGAAAGCGTCAGCAGCGGCGCGCTCGCGCGGATGCCGGCGTTGTTGACCAGGACGTCGGGGCAGCCGAGCGCGCGCGCGGTGGCGCGCAGCCAGTGCCTGACGTCGGCTTCCTTCGAGACGTCGGTCTTGAAGAATTCGGCCTTCGCGCCCTTCGCGCGCAGCGCCTTCAGCGTCTGGCGGCCGGTGGTGGCGTTCACGTCCGCGACCGAGACCGCGTAGCCGTGCTGGGCGAAGTGCAGCGCGATGGCGCGGCCGATGCCTTGTGCGCCGCCGGTGACGGCGAGGACTTTGCGACGCATCATGCTGGATTCAATCCGTGGGAAGCTGGAACAGCGCGGCGGCGAGCTGATCGGGGGCGCTCTTGAAGGCCAGGGCGTCTACTTCGAGATCTCCGGCCATGCTGTATACGCGCCGAAACCCGGCTCGTTCCAGCGCCGCCACCAGTGACTTGACGGTAAAACCTGTCTTGTGAGCATAGAAGTCCTGTCCGCTCTTCTCGATCTCGACGCTGTAGCCATAGATTACGTCCAGTACCATGATTGGTCCGGCGGGAGATTGGTACAGCACGTCGTCGATGTCCAGGCCACGCTCGACCGCAAGCCGCATGACCTCGTTCAGGTCCGGCACACGGATGTGCGCAAAGCCGTCGTCCTTGAGCACATGCAGGAATCCGGCCAGCACCTTCGGCACGTCGTGGCGGTAATAGTGCTCGAGGTTGTGTGAGCAATAGACTGCGTCGAACTGAGCCGCTTCGAGCGTCGTGAGCTTGCGCGCGTCGCACACAATGTCCGGAGCGCCCCTCGCGTCGATATCGAGGAGCAGATGCTCGAAAGCAGCGTATTGAGGGGGCAGGGCAATCGCTTTGCTGCCGCCCCCGACATTCAACACCCTTTTCTTCAAGATGACACTCCCGCTATGACTCACACGGCACTTCAAGGCCTGATGTCGTGCCGTGCGTCCGAGTTTAGCCGAGGAACGGGTCGCTTTAAGGCAGGAGGCGCGCCTCGCGGTACTTGCGCAGGTGAGCGAGGAACTGCTCGACGGTGTCGACCACGCCGTGGTAGCCGTGCCGGCGGATCTTGGTCGTATCGGTGGGCAGGTCCTTGTCGAGCTGCCAGAGGAAGTCGGCGAACGGCCATGAAGCCACGTCCTTGAGCGAGGTGGTCTTCAGGTTGTGCCGCGCGACAGTGCGTTGCCACACCGGCTCCTTGTCCTGCACCCACTCCGTGAGCCGGGTCGGGCGCACCTCGCCCACCTTCAGTCCGAAGTGCCCGGCGATCCGCGGCCACAGCCACTGCCAGCGGAACTGGCAGGTGTCGGTGATGTTGTAGGCCTGGTTCGCCGCCTTGTCACTGGTGGCCATCCAGAGCATGGCGCGCGCGAGCTGCGTGGCGTCGGTGAATTCCATCAGCGCCGAGTAGCAAGCGGGCGAGCCGGGAAAATCGAGCGGCGTGCCCTGTTCGGCGCACATCGCCGCCCAGGCGCCGATCACCGCGACCACGTTGCGCGCGCGCTCCGGCGCGAAATCGTAGACCATGTGCGGACGCGAGGCCGACCAGGTCCAGCGCTGCTTCGCCTGCCGCTCGCGCAGCAGGTCTTCCTGATCGTAGTAGAAATTGGCCTGCGGCAACCGGGGGTCGTCTTCGCGCGTGGGCGTGCGCGGCGGCCTGACGTGGAAGTCGTACCACTTCTGGCCTTCGACCAGGTGCACGTGCTCGAGACCCGGCGACGCGCGCGCCACGGCGTCCAGCACGTGGCGGAACATGGCGACGTTGGGCGCGACGCTTTCCGCGCCGCCCTCGCCGAACTCGGCACGGGCGGTATAGAAGAGGTGCGTGACGCCGTCAGCCTGCTCGAGCGCCCGTGCGCAGCTTGCCCTGTCCTGCAGATCGGCGCGCAGGTACTTGAGCCGGGCGTGGGCGGATTTTTCGGGCGCGCGGCGTGACAGTCCGATGACCCGCCAGCCCGCGTCGAGCAGCACTTCGACGAGCCGCTTGGCGGTCGCGCCCGTCGCGCCGGCGACGAGGGCGGTGTTCACGGCGTCA
>JBFFZT010000495.1:0-2247 GCA_041568535.1 Burkholderiales bacterium
CATCCTGTTGGAGGCCGCGGCGATCGCCACGCAGCCGCCCGGCATGATGCTGCCCTCGGGCCCCAAGCGCATGAGCTTCGCGCGGCGCGTGCCGCACGGCGTGGTCGGCGTGATCTCGCCGTTCAACGCGCCGCTGATTCTTTCCAGCCGCGCGGTGGCGCCGGCGCTCGCGCTCGGCAACGCGGTGGTGCTGAAGCCCGATCCCAGCACGCCGGTCACCGGCGGCTTCATCCTGGCGCGCCTCTTCGAGGCGGCGGGCCTGCCCGCGGGCCTGCTGCACGTGCTGCCGGGCGACGCAACGGTGGGCGAAGCGATGATCAGCGACCCGAACATCGCCATGATCTCGTTTACCGGCTCCACCGCGGCGGGCAAGCGCGTGGGCGAGCTGGCCAGCAAGCACCTGAAGCGCGTGACGCTCGAGCTCGGCGGCAAGAATTCGACCATCGTGCTGGATGACGCGGATCTCGATGTCGCCGCCTCCAGCGCCGCCTGGGGCGCCTACCTGCACCAGGGCCAGATCTGCATGGCCACGGGCACCGTGCTCGCGCAGCGTAGTATCGCGCGCGATCTCACCGAGCGGCTGGTGGCCAAGGCGAAGCACCTACCGGTGGGCGATCCGAGCGCGGGGCCCTGCGCGCTCGGACCGATCATCAACAGCCGCCAGATCGAGCGGATCGACGGCATCGTGAAGGACGCGGTGGCCAAGGGCGCCGTGCTGCGCGCGGGCGGCACCTACGACAAGCTCTTCTACAGCCCGACCGTGCTCGAGAACGTCACGCCCGCGATGCGCATCTATACCGAAGAGGTTTTCGGGCCGGTGCTTTCCGTGCTCACGTTCGACACCGACGAGGAGGCCATCGCGATGAGTAATTCGAGCGAGTACGGCCTGTCGACGGGCGTCATCACGCAGTCGATCGAGCGCGCGATGCAGTTCACCGCGAAACTGAAGACCGGCATCGTGCACGTCAACGACCAGACCGTGGCCGACGAGCCGTGGGTGCCCTTCGGCGGGCGCGGCGCCTCAGGCAACGGCGGGCGCCACGGCGGGGTGGCCAACTGGGAGGAGTTCACCCAGTGGCAGTGGGTCACCATTCAGGACAAGGCGACCCCTTACCCGTTCTAGCTACATCGTTCCCGGAAACGCCCCGCCGTCGAGCACCAGGTTCTGCCCGGTGATGTAGCCGGCGTGCACGCTGGCGAGGAAAGCGCAGGCGGCGCCGAACTCGTCGGCGGTGCCGAAGCGCTTCGCCGGATTCGCGTTGGCGCGCTGCTTGGCGAGCTCCGCGGCGGTCGTGCCGAGCTTCTTCGCGTTGAATTCCATGTTGCCGCGCAGCCGGTCGGTGTCGAACGGCCCCGGCAACAGCGCGTTGATGGTGACGTTGTGCTGCACGACCTGGCGCGACAGGCCGGCGACGAATCCGGTGAGGCCGGTGCGCGCGCCGTTCGACAGGCCGAGCTCGGGAATCGGCATCTTCACCGCGGCGGAGGTGATGTTGATGACGCGCCCGAACTTGCGCGCGATCATGCCGTCCACCGTCGCCTTGATGAGCTCGATCGGCGTGAGCATGTTGGCGTCGATCGCCTTCATCCAGTCCTCGCGCGACCAGTTGCGGAAATCCCCGGGTGGCGGGCCGCCGGCGTTGTTGACCAGGATGTCCGCATTCGGGCAGGCGGCGAGCGCCTGCGCGCGGCCTTCGGCCGTGGTGATGTCGCCGGCCACCGCCGTCACCTTGGCCCCGGTTGCTTTGCGGATTTCCTCGGCCGTCGCCTCGAGCGCTTCCTTGCCGCGCGCGGTGATGACGAGATTGACGCCCTCTCGCGCGAGGGCGAGCGCGCAGCCCTTGCCGAGTCCCTTGGATGCCGCGCACACGAGCGCGTTCTTGCCTTTTATGCCGAGGTCCATGGCGTCAGTCTAATGCAAGCGTCGCCACGAGCGGCAGGTGGTCGGAGGCCTCTTTCGCAGGCGGCGCCCGGTGCACGTCGATGCGCTCGAGCAGGTGCACCGGCTCGACCCAGATGCGATCGAGCGCAAAGACCGGCCAGCGCGCGGGGAAGGTGGCCGGCGCGGGCGTGCGCCCGAAATGCCGGCGCAGCCACCGCAGCGGTCGGCCCCACAGGAACCACTCGTTCAGGTCGCCGAGCAGCACCACGGGCTTGTCGGACGCGCGCACCAGCGCGAGCAGGCGCTGCATCTGCCTGCGGCGTTCGCGCGGCGCGAGCCCCAGGTGCGTCGCGATCACGGTGAGG
>JBFFZT010000496.1:0-2240 GCA_041568535.1 Burkholderiales bacterium
GCCGCCGATACCGAGGCCCGCCACCAGCGCGGTGACGTTGAAGCCGAGCTGATCGAGCGCGATGAGCAGCGCCATCGCCCACACCAGCACGCGGCCGACGAAGCCGAGCAGGTTGACCGTGGTGGTGGCGGCAGGATCGATGGCGCGCGCCGCTTCGGCGCGCAGCGCGAGCCACTGCAGCAGCCAGCGGTTCACCCAGACGGCGAACTGCGCCACCAGCGCCACCATGGCGATGTTCTCGAGCAGCCGATCGAGCCGGGCGGGGATCTCGAGCGCCGAGGCGCCGGCGTACACGGCGAGTGGGGTCAGCAGCCACAGCTTGGTCGCGCGCACCGACGCAACCAGCGCGTCGTCCAGCTTCAGGTCGGTGCGACGCGCGACGCGCGTGATCAGCCGCGCCGCAACGGCGCGCGCCAGCCACACCGCGGCGATCACCGCAGCCGCGATCGCAGCCGCGAGCAGCCAAGCATCGGGCGCGTTATTCCGCAGCAGCTGTTCCCATACGTTCATCGCTACCCCGCAGTCTCAGTCCGCGTGCCCGCCAGGCGCGCGCGCACCGCTATCCATCGTTGTCGTCGCAAAGCATCCTCCGTTGATTTTGTTGATTGTTGTTGCTGAACATAACTCTGACAACCCTTCTAGGCAAAGTTTCCGGATGCGAGCGGGTTGTTCGCTATGCGTCGCCGTGATAAAATGCCGCAGCGCAATGCGAAGTGCAAAGCGCGACCAAATCAAGCAGCCGCCGGGTGCGTCCGTCCCGCGCAGCGAACCCTCCGGTCCGACAGCGACCACAAACCTACAACACTGGAGGCCGGCATCTTGTTGACCGAGCATGACGCTTATCTTTTCCGCGAAGGCACGCACGCGCGCCTGTACGAGCGCCTGGGCTGCCATCCCGAGGCCAAGCGCGGCGCGCACTTCGGCGTGTGGGCACCCAATGCACGCGCCGTCTCGGTAATCGGCGACTGGAACGGCTGGCGCGCCGGCGCCGACATGCTCGCGCCGCGCGGCGATCACTCCGGCATCTGGGAAGGCAGGGTCCGCGGCGCCGAGCGCGGCCAGGCCTACAAGTTCCGTATCGAGTCGCACGTCGGCGGTCACGTTGCCGAAAAGGCCGACCCCTTCGCCGTGGCGTGCGAGCTGCCGCCGGCGACCGGCTCGCGCGTGTGGACGCTCGAGTACGACTGGGGCGACGCCGAGTGGATGAAAACGCGCGGGCCGAAGAACGCGCTCGATGCGCCGATGGCTGTATACGAAGTGCACGCCGGATCGTGGAAACGCAAGGACGGCGCCTTCCTCGGCTACCGCGCGCTCGCGCACGAGCTGGCGACCTACGTGAAGGAGGCCGGCTTCACCCACGTGGAGCTGATGCCGATCACCGAGCACCCCTTCTACGGCTCCTGGGGCTACCAGACCACGGGCTACTTCGCGCCCACCGCGCGCTACGGCACGCCGCAGGATTTCATGTATCTCGTCGATCACCTGCACCAGGCCGGCATCGGCGTGATCCTCGACTGGGTGCCGTCGCACTTCCCGGCCGACGGCCACGGCCTGGGCTTTTTCGACGGCACGCACCTGTATGAGCATTCGGACCCGCGCCAGGGCTTTCATCCGGAGTGGAACTCGAGCATCTTCAACTACGGCCGCAACGAGGTGCGCTCGTTCCTGCTGTCGTCGGCGCTGTTCTGGCTCGACAAGTATCACGTCGACGGCATCCGCGTCGACGCGGTGGCCTCGATGCTGTACCTGGATTACGCGCGCAAGCACGGCGAATGGATCCCGAACAAGTATGGCGGCCGCGAGAACCTCGAGGCGATCTCGTTCCTGCGCACGCTGAACGAAGGCGTGTACCGCGATCATCCCGATTGCTTCACCGCGGCCGAGGAATCGACCGCCTGGCCCATGGTGTCGCGGCCAACCTACCTCGGCGGCCTGGGTTTCGGCCTGAAGTGGAACATGGGCTGGATGCACGACACGCTCGCCTACTTCAAGGAAGACCCGATCAACCGCAAGTACCACCACGGGCGCCTCACGTTCTCCCTGATCTACGCCTTCAACGAGAACTTCACGCTACCGCTGTCGCACGACGAGGTGGTGCACGGCAAGGGCTCGCTCGTCGGCAAGATGCCGGGCGACAGTTGGCAGCAGTTCGCCAACCTGCGCGCGCTCTACGGGTACATGTGGGGCCACCCCGGCAAGAAGCTGCTGTTCATGGGCGGCGAGTTCGGCCAGCGGCGCGA
>JBFFZT010000497.1:0-2235 GCA_041568535.1 Burkholderiales bacterium
CGAGGATCCCCGCAATACCGTCGTCTCGGTGAAGCGCTACATGGGGCGCGGGTTGAAAGACGTGGTGCATGCGGAGAACGCGCCCTACGACTTCGTGGATGCGCCGGGCATGGTGCAGCTGCGCACGGTGGCCGGCACCAATAGCCCGGTGGAAGTGTCGGCGGAGATTCTCAAGGTCCTGCGCCAGCGCGCCGAGCAGTCCCTCAGCGGCAGCCTCGACGGCGCCGTGATCACGGTGCCCGCCTATTTCGATGACGCGCAGCGCCAGGCGACCAAGGACGCCGGGCAGCTCGCCGGGCTGAACGTGTTGCGGCTGCTGAACGAGCCGACGGCCGCGGCCATCGCCTACGGGCTGGAGAACGCGGCCGAGGGCGTGTACGCGGTGTACGACCTGGGCGGCGGCACCTTCGACATCTCGATCCTGCGGCTCTCGAAAGGCGTATTCGAAGTGATGGCGACGGCGGGCGACGCGGCGCTGGGCGGCGACGATTTCGACCAACGCGTCTTCTGCTGGGTGGTGGAGGAGGCGAAACTCGCGCCGCTCGGGTCGCGGGACATGCGGCTGCTGCTGGTGAAGTCGCGCGAGGCGAAGGAGTACCTCACGGCGCATGGCGAGGCGCGGATCACGGCGAAGCTGTCCACGGGCGACGTGGTCGACGTGTCGCTCGACACCGAGACCTTCTGCCGCGTGACGCAGCACCTGGTGCAAAAAACCCTCGGCCCCATGCGCCGCGCGCTGCGCGACGCCGGGCTGCGCCCCGACGAGGTGAAGGGCGTGGTGATGGTCGGCGGCGCGACGCGCATGCCGCAGATCCAGCGCGCGGTGGGCGAGTTCTTCCGCTGCGACCCGCTCAACAACCTCGATCCGGACAAGGTGGTGGCGATCGGCGCCGCCATGCAGGCGAACGTGCTCGCCGGCAACAAGCCCGCGGGCGAAGACTGGCTGCTGCTCGACGTGATTCCGCTGTCGCTCGGCGTCGAGACCATGGGCGGGCTCGCCGAGAAGATCATTCCGCGCAATTCGACCATTCCCGTGGCGCGCGCGCAGGAGTTCACCACCTACAAGGACGGCCAATCCGGGATGAGCTTTCACGTCGTGCAGGGCGAGCGCGAATTGGTCGCCGACTGCCGGTCGCTCGCGCGCTTTGAGCTGAAGGGCATCCCGCCGATGGCGGCCGGGGCGGCGCGCGTGCGCGTCACCTTCCAGGTGGATGCCGACGGCCTGCTCTCGGTGCAGGCGCGGGAAGCCACCACTGGCGTCGAGGCCTCGGTGGCGGTGAAGCCCTCGTACGGCCTGGCCGACGGCGAGATCGAGCGCATGCTGCGCGATTCGTTCGAGCATGCCC
The DNA here is from genome assembly GCA_041568535.1 of Burkholderiales bacterium. GTDB lineage: Bacteria > Pseudomonadota > Gammaproteobacteria > Burkholderiales > SG8-39 > JAABQT01. Next base: position 1,347 of record JBFFZT010000497.1, read on the forward strand.
GCGACGACATGCGGGCGCGCGCGCTGCACGAGGCGCAGGTGGATGCCGCGCGGCTGCTCGAGGCGACGCGCTCGGCGCTCGCCGCGGACGGCGCCCTGCTCGAGCCGGCCGAGCGCGCGGCGATCGAGGAGCGCATGGCGGCGCTGGAGGCCGCGCTGGCGGGGACCGAGCGCCGGGCCCTGCGCGCGGGCACGGACGCGCTCAACAAGGCCACCGAGGAGTTCGCCGCGCGCCGCATGGACGCGGGGGTGCGCCGCGCCCTCGCGGGCCGCAAGATCGCCACCCTGGACCTGTAGATGGCGAGGATCAAGGTGCTGCCGCACGCCGAGCTGTGTCCGCAGGGCGCCGAATTCGAGGCGTCGGCGGGCCAGTCGATCTGCGACGCGTTGCTGGAGCACGACATCGACATCGAGCACGCCTGCGAGAAGTCCTGCGCCTGCACCACCTGCCACGTGATCCTGCGCGCCGGCTTCGATTCGCTCGACGCCGCCGAGGACAAGGAGGAAGATCTGCTCGACAAGGCCTGGGGGCTGGAGGCGACTTCGCGCCTGTCGTGCCAGGCGAAAGTGGCGAGCACCGACCTGACGGTCGAGATTCCGAAGTACACCATCAACTACGAGCGCGAAGGCGGGGGCAAGAAATGAAGTGGACCGATACCCTGGACATCGCCATCGCGTTGAGCGAGAAGTACCCCGACGTCGACCCGAAGACCGTGCGCTTCACCGACCTGTACCAGTGGGTGCAGCAGCTCCCGGAATTCGACGACGACCCGAAGCGCTGCGGTGAGAAGATCCTGGAAGGCATCCAGATGGCCTGGATCGAGGAAGCGGACTGAATGGACAAGCTCGCCGACTACTACGCGCGGCGCGCCCCGGAATACGAGCGCTTC
>JBFFZT010000498.1:0-2233 GCA_041568535.1 Burkholderiales bacterium
CACAGCCTCGAGCACCTGCCCCGCCGCGGCGAGCGCGGTGGGCGCGTCGCCCACTTCCTCGTAGACCGTGGCCTCGCCTTTCGCCAGCAGCGTCGCGTAGAGCTCGCGCTGCGCGGCGCTGTCGAGCTTCGCGTGCGGGCCTTCGTTCCATTCGATCTCGAGCGCGGCGAGCGCGCTCTTCGCGCGCCACCAGCTGTCGGCCACCACCGCCACGGCGGCGGCCGAGGTCGAGGTCGCCTCGAGCTCGATCACCTGCTGCACGCCGGGCAGCGTCTTCGCCTTCGCCGAGTCGACGCGCTTCAACGACCCGCCGAACACCGGGCACTGCACGATCGCCGCGTAGCGCATGCCGGGCATGCGCGTGTCGATGCCGAAGCCGGCCTTGCCCTCGGTCTTCGCCGGCACGTCGAGGCGCGCGAGCGCCGTGCCGATGAGGCGGAACTGCGCCGGGTCCTTCACCGGCGGCCGGGCGGGGATCGGCTGGCGCGCGGCGTCGGCCACCAGCTCGCCGTAGGTGAAGCTGCGATCGGTCGCCAGGTGGCGCACGAGCCCGGGCCCGGTGCGGCATTCGGCGGGGCTCACGTTCCAGCGCGCGGCCGCGGCTGCGATCAGCATGGCGCGCGCCGCGGCGCCCGCCTGGCGCATCACCTCCCAGGCGTCGCGCGTGCTCGTCGAGCCGCCGGTCGCCTGGACGCCGAGCACCTGCGCGAACTTGAATTGCGTGTGGCGCGCAAGGCGCGCCATCCAGCTCTGGTCGTCGGGGCGGAACGGCGCCGAGTCGCCGAGAATCGTGGCGTTGGCGTACAGCGGGTCGACCGGCGCCTGCTCGTAGCGCAGGCTCGCCGGGTCGCAGTCGAGCTCCTCGGCCACCAGCATCGGCAGCGCGGTGGAGATCCCCTGCCCCATCTCCTGGCGCGGCACCGCCACCGTCACCGTGCCGTCGGTGCCGATGCGCAGCCACCCGGTGAGCCAGTTCTGGTTCGGCGGCGTGACGAAGCCCTCGGGCACGCGCAGGCGGTCGCGATCCCGGTACAGGAAGTAGCCGCCGACGACGAGCGCGCCGCCCACCAGGCCCGTGGTGATGAGCAGGCGCCGGCGCAGCTTGTTCATCGCGCGAGCTTCAGCGCGCCGGCCGCGCGGTGGATCGCCTTGCGGATGCGCGGGTAGGTGCCGCAGCGGCAGATGTTGGTGATCGCGGCGTCGATGTCGGCGTCGGTGGGGCTGGCGTTCGCCTCGAGCAGCGCGATCGTCGCCATCACCATGCCGGGCTGGCAGTAGCCGCACTGCGGCACCTGCTCGGCGATCCACGCCTCGCGCACCGCGGCGAAGGGCTTGCGCGCCGCCGCGCCCTCGATGGTGTGGATCGGCTTGCCTTCGAGCGCCGCGAGCGGCATGACGCAGGCGCGCGTCGCCTGCCCGTCGACGAGCACCGTGCACGCGCCGCAGTAGGCGATGCCGCAGCCGAACTTGGTGCCGGTCAGCCCGAGCGCGTCGCGCAGCGCCCAGAGCAGCGGCGTCGACTCCTCCAGCGGAATATCCTGCTCGGTGCCGTTGATCGTCAGCTTCGCCATGCTGTCTCCTTACCGTTAGTCTAGTCTCCTGCGCCACCGCGCGGCCAGCCCACGAAAGGAATCGCATGACCTACAGTGAAATCCGCTACCAGAGTGCGGAACGCATCGCGACGATCACGCTCCACCGCCCCGACAAGCTCAACGCCTTCACGCACGTGATGCGCGACGAGCTCGTGGATGCGTTCGCGAATGCCGATGCCGACGACGAGGTGCGCGCGGTGATCGTCACCGGCGCCGGGCGCGCGTTCTGCGCCGGAGCGGACCTCTCCGCCGGGCGCGAGACCTTCGACTACGCGAAGCGCGAGGGGCTCTCGGCCGACAAGCACCGCGACGGCGGCGGGCGCGTGACGCTGCGCATCTTCGAGATGACAAAGCCCGTGATCGCGGCGGTGAACGGGCCCGCGGTGGGCATCGGCGCGACCATGCTGCTGCCGATGGACGTGCGCCTGTGCTCCACCGAAGCGCGCTTCGGCTTCGTCTTCACGCGTCGCGGCATCGTGCCGGAAGCCTGCTCGAGCTGGTTCCTGCCGCGGCTGGTGGGAATCTCGCAGGCGCTCGAATGGACGCTCTCGGGTCGCGTGTTTCCGGCCGACGAAGCGCTCGCGGGAAAGCTGGTGTCGAGAGTTCTGCCGCCGGATGAGCTCCTGCCCGCCGCGCGCGCG
>JBFFZT010000499.1:0-2228 GCA_041568535.1 Burkholderiales bacterium
CGCGCTGTCGCACGTCAAGCGCGTCGTGCGCACCAACTACTCGAACCCGCCGACGCACGGCAGCGACATCGTGGCGCGCGTGCTCAACACGCCGGAGCTGCGCGCCCTCTGGGACAAGGAGCTGGGCGCGATGCGCGAGCGGATCAAGGCGATGCGCAAGGCGCTCGCCGAAGGCGTGCAGAAGCGCTCGGGCAAGGACTTTTCGTTCGTGCTGAAGCAGCGCGGCCTGTTCTCCTACACCGGGCTGACCAGGGAGCAGGTCGAGCGGCTGCGCAAGGAGCACTCGATCTACGCCATCGATACCGGGCGCGTATGCGTGGCGGCGCTCAATTCGGGCAACGTCGACACCGTCGCCGAGGCCATCGCCGGGGTAATCCGGTAGAATCGCGGTCTTTTCCGGATCCCCGATAGCTCAGTTGGTAGAGCGACGGACTGTTAATCCGCAGGTCCCAGGTTCGAGCCCTGGTCGGGGAGCCAACCCACTCTTGCGCCTTCTATTCGCCGGCCTTCTCGCCGTCTGTTGCACGCTCGCGCAGGCGCAGCCTGCTGCCGCGATGCGCGAGGCGGTGCAAGCGGTGCTCGCTGCGCTGCCCGCCGCACTGCGCGCCCAAGCGCAGCGTGGTTTCGACGATCCCGAGCGCTTCGGCTGGCACTACACGCCGCGCAGCCGCGGCGGCGTTTCCTTTAAGGAGCTCGATGCCAGGCAGGGCGCGGCCGTGCACGCCCTGCTGAAGACCGCGCTGTCCGTGCCCGGCTACCGCAAGGTGGTCAACATCATCGAGCTCGAGATCGTGCTGCGCGAGCTGGAGACCTTCGGCTTCATGCGCGATCCCGAGAAGTACCACCTCACCGTATACGGCGTACCGCACGCGCGCGACGCGTGGGGCTGGCGCTTCGAGGGGCATCACCTGTCGCTCAATTTCACCCTTGCAGGCGACAAGGGGGTGGTCGTCGCGCCGAGCTTACTCGGCGCGAAACCCGCGGAGGTACGCGAGGGATCGCGCAAGGGGCTGCGCGCGCTTGGCGCCGAGGAAGATGCGGCCCGGTCGCTGCTCGGCGCACTGAGCGACACACAGCGCCGCGAGGCAGTATTCAGCGACAGCACCTTTCGCGACATCGTGACCGGCACGGCGGCGAAGGTGGCGCCGCTCGAGGCCGCAGGGATTCCCGCGGCCAAGCTGGACGCCGCGCAGCGCGACAGGCTCATGCAGCTGATTCAGGTCTACGCGGATACTTTCGAGCCCGCGCTCGCGGCGGCGCGCATGGCGCGCGTGCGCAAAGGCGGCATCGAGAGCATCCGCTTTGGCTGGGCCGGCGCGACCCAGCGCGGGCGGCCGCACTACTACCGCGTCCAGGGACCGTTGTTCCTCATCGAGTACGACGCGTCGCAGAACGACGGCAACCACATCCACACCGTGTGGCGCGACTTCAGCGGCGACTTCGGTCGCGACCTGCTGCGCGAGCACCACGCCGCCCACCAGCACTAGCGGACTTGCCGGGCTAGCCAGTCCTCGATCGCCGCGCGCATCGCGTCCGGCTGCTCGGTCGGAATCCAGTGCTCGGCCTCCAGCACCTTGAACTCGACCTCGGGCAACGGCTCGAGGGTAGCCCGTACACGCACCGGGTCGGTCATGGTGCTGTTGCGCGACAGCAGCACAAGCGCCGGCGCGCGGATGGCGGTAAGCGGCGGCAGCGGTTCCGCGAGCGCCGCGAGGCTCTGGAGGTAGGCCGCCACCGGCAACAGCCTGAGGTCCGACAACGGCGAGGCGTAGCGCGAGAGGTCCGCGCCGCTCGCCGTGAGCTTGTCCCACGCCTCGAGATCGAGCGGCTCCAGGCGGCGCCGGCGCAGGCCGAGCCGATTCAGGCCCCGCACCGCCGCCGCCAGCGCGAGAAGCACCAAGCGCAGGGGTACCACCCAGCGCAGTCCGCCGCTCAACGCTCGCGGCGGCATCGGTTCGATGAGCACGAGCCCTGCGGTGCGCTCCGGATGGCGCGCCGCAAAGTGCAGTGCGATGTTCGCTCCGAGGCAATGCCCGCCGATCACCGCCCGCTCGCAGCCTTCCGCGTCGAGCAGCCGCACGAGGTCGTCGCACCACACGCGCATGTCGATGCGGCCGCGGTCGCTCGAGCCCGCGCCCCCGCGCAAGGTCGGGCGCAGCAGCTTGAGCCCAGGCAACTGGACGTGGGCGGCGAAATGCCACCAGCGCGTCGAGTTGCTCGCGAGGCCG
>JBFFZT010000500.1:0-2225 GCA_041568535.1 Burkholderiales bacterium
CAACGTCGACGGCGGCTCGAACTACATCTACACCTACGTCGAGTTCGGGATCTGAGCGCCGGCGGCGCGCGCGGCGCGGTCCATCGCGGCGTCGTGCTGCGCCACGCGGTTGCGCCCGGCTTCCTTCGCGCCGTAGAGCGCCCGGTCGGCGCGCGCGAGCAGCGCCTCGATGCTGCGCCCGTCCTGCGGGAAGCTGGCCACGCCGATGCTCACGGTGCAGGCGATGCGGCCGGCATCGGTGGTGAACGGCGTCGATTCGACCGCGCCGCGGATGCGCTCGGCCACTTCCAGCGCCCCGCGCGCGGGCGTGTCGGGCAGCATGATGACGAACTCGTCGCCGCCGTAGCGCGCCGGGACGTCGGTGGCGCGCAGGTGCCCCTGCATCGCCTTGACGATGTGCTGCAGCAGGCGATTGCCGGCCTCGTGGCCGTGGCTGTCGTTCACCTGTTTCAGGCTGTCCGAGTCCACCATCAGGAAGCTCGCCGCGCGCCCGTAGCGCTGCGCCTGCGCGAACAGCCGGTTGGCGATCACCACGAAGCCGCGCATGTTGTACAGGCCGGTGAGCTCGTCGGTTTCCGACAGGAGCTTGGCGCGGTTCAGGCCGTAGCGGATGTCGGCGGAGAACATGGTGGTGATGTAGGCCACCAGCACCACGGGGGCGAGCTGCGCCACGAAGCTGCCGAGGTAGGCGAGGCGCATCATCTCCTTGCCCCCGACCTGCAGGTCGAGGAGCACGATGCACGCGCCGATCAGCGCCACCTCGATCAGGGTGACGGTCTTGCCGAGCGTCAGCGCGGACGTGATCACCACCAGCAGGTAGGCGTTGAGCAGCGGGCTGGCCGGCCCGCCGGTGAACCACAGCGCCCAGGTGATGAACACGATCATCGCCAGGGTCTCCACCGCGATCTTCCAGCGCGTCTCGCGCTTGTAGAAGTTGGTGTAGCGGAAGCTCATGACGAAGGCGGCGAAGAAGAACAGCGCCATCGACAGCGCCGTCTCCACCTCGACGGGCGGGCGGCCGAACACCACGTACACCAGCACCAGGATCAGCAGCAGCCACTCGATCTCGGCGACGGTGCGCGAGATGCCGCGCAGCTCTTCCTGCTCGATGCTGGGCAGGCTGCTGCGCTGCGCGGGCGGCGAATCGGTCATTGCGCCGCTATCATAGCCCCCTTCGCCGCAGGGGCCGAATGACAACCTCACGAATCTGCATGATCCGCCACGGCGAGACCGCCTGGAACGCCGAGGGCCGCGTGCAGGGCCAGACCGACGTGCCGCTCTCGCCCGTGGGCGAGGCGCAGGCGCGCGCGGTGTGCAATGCGCTCGCCGGAGAGCGATTTATCGCGTTGTACGCGAGCGACCTGTCGCGCGTGCGCCAGACCGCGGCCCCGGCGGCGGCGCGGCTCGGCCTGGCGCTGCGCCTCGAGCCGGGGCTGCGCGAGCGCCACTACGGCAAGTTCGAGACGCTCACCTACGTCGAAGCGCGCGAGCGCCTGCCCGAGGACTACGCGCGCTTCAAGGCGAAGGACCCCGAGTACGACTTCGGCAGCGGCGAGAGCCTGCGCGGTTTCTACGCGCGCGCGGTGGCCTGCGTCGCCGGCATCGCCGCCCGGCATCCGGGCGAGGCGGTGCTGGTGTTCACCCACGGCGGCGTGCTGGAGATGGTGCACCGGCACGCGCACGGCACCGGGCTGTCGGCGCCGCGCGATTTCGAGATCCCGAACGCCGCGCTCAACTGGATCGAGATCGGGCCGCGGGCCTGGCGCGTGAGGGCGTGGGCAGACGTCGGGCACCTGGAGCGCGCGCTCGACGACCTGCCGGACTGAAGCCATGGTGCCGCAGCTCGAATTCCTGATGCGCATCGCCGCCGAAGTCGGCGAGCTGCAGACGATGGGCGGCGGGCCGCTCGGCGAGCGGCGCGTGGTGGCGATCACCGGCGGGTCGTTCGAAGGGCCCGGGCTGCGCGGCACGATCGTGCCGGGCGGCGCCGACTGGCAGATCGTGCGCGCCGACGGCGTGCTCGATATCGATGCGCGTTACGCCATGCGCACTGAAGGCGGCGCGCTGATCCGCGTGGTGAGCCAGGGCTACCGGCACGGGCCGCCCGAGGTGCTCGCAGCGCTTGCGCGCGGCGAAGACGTGCCGGCGGAGCGTTACTTTTTCCGCACGGTGATGCGCTTCGAGACCGGCGACACCGATCTGCTGTGGCTCAACCGCACCATCGC
>JBFFZT010000501.1:0-2225 GCA_041568535.1 Burkholderiales bacterium
CAGTTTGATCTTTCCCTTCGCGCTCACCGCCGTGGGCCTGGCGATCATCGCGCTCGGCGTGTGGTGGCAGCGGCGCGAGACGCAATGGTCTTCGCGCCTGCGCGCGTTGCTGCCGGCCCCGCTCCGAGAGCTGATCGAGGCGCGCGCGGTACGCTGAGCTCAGCGACGCGAGGGCTTGGCGGTCGAGCCGCGCACCACCAGCTCGATCGGCAGCTCGAGGCGGGGTGGTGGCGAGCCGCCGGCCATGCGGGTGATCAGGTGGCGGGCGGCTTCGGAGCCGATTTCAGCGATAGGAAAGCGCACCGTCGTCAGCGCCGGCGAAATCACGGTGGCGATTTCCATGTCGTCGAAACCGGTCACCGAGAAGTCGGACGGCACGGAAAGACCGAGGCGCTGAGCCTCTTGGATCGCGCCGATCGCCAGCACATCGTTGCCGCAAAGCACCGCGCTCGGACGCGAGTTGGCAATCAGGTTGGCGAGCGCCTCGCGGCCGGCCTGCAGCGTGTAAGGCGCCTGCACGACGTGCTCGAGCGCAACGCCGGCACGCCTGAGCGCTGCGCGCACACCGGCTACGCGGTCGCGCGCCCGGTCGTTGCCGGAAGTCACGCCCGAGATCATGCCGAAGCGGCGATGACCGAGCTCGAGCAGGTACTCGGCCATAAGGCGCCCGGCGGCGCGGTTGTCGAAGCCGATGCTCGGGTGCGCGGGTGAGCGGTCCAAGGCCCAGGTCAGCACGTACGGAATCTTCAGCGAAGCGAGCAGCGCATCGGTGTCGGCGTGATGCGCGGTCCCCACGAGCACGAGCGCGTCCACGCCTTTCTCGACGAACGCGCGCACCATGCGCGCCTCCGCTGCAAGATCGAACTCGTGGCAGGCGAGCACCAGGGTGTAGCCGGCCTGCTCGAGCGTTTTTTGCAGGGAGTGCGTGCTGACCGCGTAAATCGCATTGTCGAGCGTCGGGATTACCGCGCCGACGGTGTGTGTGCGGCGCGTGGACAGGGCGCGCGCCACGCCGTCCGAAACGTAATTGAGGCTGGCGATCGCCTTGTCGATGCGGGCTCGCGTCTCCGGACGCACGATGTCCGGAAAGCGCAGCGCCCGCGATACCGTCGCCGTCGATACGCTGGCGCTGCGGGCCACGTCGCGTACCGTGGCGTTCGGGCGACGGGCTTGCCGCTTCGGCATCGCCGGCCCCTAGCTGCGCTCGAGGAACGCCTGGCGCTCGGCGACGACGCGGCGCAGGCGCTCCGTGCTGGATGCCACCTCGCCCGGCGAGGGCCGGTGGCGCGCGAGCCCGCGCGCCACGAGGCTTTGCGCCACGGCCTCGGCGACGGCCGGATAGAGCGTGACCGAGAGCGGCGTCGGCAGGATGTTCTCGGGAGCCAGTGCCGCCTCGGGAACATCCGCCGCAATCGCGCGCGCAGCCGCCAGGCAAGTCTCGTGGTCGATTCTGAGGGCCTTCGCGTCGAGCGCGCCGCGCATCAGGCCCGGAAACGCCAGCACATTGTTGCACTGGTTGGGATAGTCGAAACGCCCGGTGCCGATCACGGCGGCGCCTCCCGCAGCTGCTTCCTCGGGCATGATCTCGGGCACCGGGTTGGCAAGTGATAGCACGGCGGGCTTCGGGCGCATCGCGCGCACCATCTCGGCGTTGACCAGGTTAGCGACCGATAAGCCGACGAACGCGTCGGCACCGCGCATCGCGTCGGCGAGCGAGCCCTCGCGCGCCTCGACATTGGTGTGTGCTGCAAGCCAGGCCCGGTGCGGATCCGGGTAGCTCCTGTTGCGCGTGATCAGGCCCGAGAGGCCGACCACGTTGACGTCGCCCACGCCGAACGCGAGCAGCAGGCGGGCGGTCGCGGTTCCGGCCGCGCCGTCGCCGCACACCACCACGCGCTGCTCGCGCGCCTCGCGGCCGAGTACCTTCCATGCGTTGGCGAGCGCCGCGATCACCACCGTCGCGGTGCCGTACTGATCGTCGTGGATGATCGGCACCGCGAGACGCTCTTGCGCCTTGTCCATCACCTCGAAGCAGTGTGGCGCGGCAACGTCCTCGAGGTTGAAGCCGCCGAAGGTCGGCTCCGCGGCCTCAAGGAACGCGAGCAGGGCCTCCGCGGAGTCTGCCTTGACGCAAAGCGGCACGGCGTCGATGCCCACCAGCAGCTTGAACATCGAGGCTTTGCCCTCCATCACCGGCAGCGCGGCGTAGGGCCCCGCACGGCCCA
>JBFFZT010000502.1:0-2208 GCA_041568535.1 Burkholderiales bacterium
CGAGCGCGGGCCCGAGGCGAGCCAGCGCAGGTCGTTGGCGATCTTGTGCAGGGCGCCGGCCAGCGTCTTCAGCGCGCCGTGCGCGAACACCAGCGGCTCGTGCCCGGCGAGGGCGGCGAACTTGTTGGGCGCCGCCTCGAAGCTGAGCCCGGTGGCCTGCGACAGGTCCTTCGCGACGCGCGCGCCGAACTCGGGATGCGTGTTCAGGCCCGTGCCCACGGCGGTGCCGCCGATCGCCAGCTCGCACAGCCCGGGCAGCGCCAGCTCGATCGCGGCCTCCGCCTGCGCCAGCTGCTCGACGTAGCCCGAGAACTCCTGTCCCAGCGTGAGCGGGGTGGCGTCCTGCAGGTGCGTGCGGCCGATCTTGACGATGCCGGCGAAGACCTCCGCCTTGGCGGCGAGCGTCGCCTCCAGCCGCTCGAGCCGCGGCAGGAGGTCGTGCTCCACGGCGCGTGCAGCGGCGATGTGCATCGCCGTGGGGAAGACGTCGTTCGAGGACTGGCCGAGATTCACATGATCGTTCGGGTGCACCAGGCGCTGCGGCCCGCGCTCGCCGCCGAGCAGCTCCGAGGCCCGGTTGGCGAGCACCTCGTTCACGTTCATGTTGCTCTGGGTGCCCGACCCGGTCTGCCAGACGACCAGCGGAAACTCCTCGTCGTGGCGGCCGGCAAGCACCTCGTCCGCGGCACGCTCGACGGCCTCGGCGATCTTCGGCTCGAGCAGGCCGAGCGCGCGGTTGACGCGGGCGGCCGAGCGCTTCACCTGCGCCAGCGCGTGGATCACGGCGAGCGGCATGCGCTCGCCCGAGATGCGGAAGTAGCGGCGGCTCCTTTCGGTCTGCGCGCCCCAGAGCCGGTCCGCCGGCACCTCGATGGTGCCGAAGGAGTCCTTTTCCTGGCGCGTCGCCGCCATAGCCCTCTATCCTACGACTGCTGCTGCCCGTCCTGCGCGTCGCGCGCGGCGATCTCCTGATGCACCTTGGCCATGTCGAGCGCCTTGGCCTGCGTAATCACCTGCTCGAGCGCGGACGCGGGCAGCGCGCCGGCCTGCTGGAACAGCACCACTTTCTCGCGGAACACCATGAGCGTGGGGATCGAGCGGATATTGAAGGCGCCGGCCAGTTCCTGCTCCTGGTCCGTGTTGATCTTGCCGAACACCACGTCGGCGTGCGCTTCGGCCGCCTGCTCGTAGATCGGCGCAAAGCCGCGGCACGGCCCGCACCACGGCGCCCAGAAATCCACGATGACCATCGCGCTTTCCGAGACCACCTGCTCGAAGTTCTCTTTCGTCAGCTCGACCGTCGCCATGCGCGTTCCTGCCGAAAAACGCGCAGTGTACTCTAGGCCGCATGGCGCACTACGTCGGCCGCTTTGCTCCGTCGCCCACGGGGCCGCTGCACTTCGGCTCGCTGGTCGCCGCGCTGGCGAGCTACGAGGAAGCACGCGCGGCGCGGGGCAAGTGGCGCCTGCGGCTGGACGACCTCGACCAGCCGCGCGCGCAGCCGGGCGCCGCGGACGCCATCCTGCGCGCACTCGAGCGTCTGGGCTTCGAATGGGACGGGCCGGTGCTCGTGCAAAGCGAGCGTCTCGAGCGCTACCGCGCGGCGCTCGACGAGCTCACGCGGCGCGGCCTGGCCTACCCCTGCAGCTGTACCCGCAAGGAGCTCGAGGATTCCGCCCTGGCGATCGACGGCGCGCGCATCTATCCGGGCACCTGCCGCGGCGGGCTTGCGCCCGGCAAAGCGGCGCGTGCCCTGCGCCTGCGCACGCACGGCGCGCCGATCGGTTTCGCCGATGCCATCCAGGGGTGGGTCGAGCAGCGCGTAGAGCAGGAAGTGGGCGACTTCGTGCTGCGGCGCGCCGACGGCATCTTCGCCTACCAGCTCGCCATCGTGGTGGACGACATGGACCAGGGCGTGACCGACGTGGTGCGCGGCGCCGACCTGCTGGACTCCACCGCGCGCCAGATCCACCTGCAGCGCCTGCTCGGCGCGCGCACGCCGCACTACGCCCACGTGCCGGTTGCGCTGAACGCGGCGGGCGAGAAGCTCTCGAAGCAGACCGGCGCGCACGCGCTCGACCTTGCGGACCCGAAGGCGGAGCTGGCGCGCGCGCGGCGCTTCCTGGGACAGGATGAGGTCGGCTGGGATCTCGCGCGCGTGCCGCGCGTGCGCGCTATCGGCGTGCCGGGATGACCACCGCGGCGAAC
>JBFFZT010000503.1:0-2196 GCA_041568535.1 Burkholderiales bacterium
CGTCGCGCGGCGTGCCGAGGAGCTTCTCGAGGTTGGCGATGAGCGCGGCCGTCATTTCAGCTAAGATGCCCGGGACCATTCTAAGCCCGCCCCCGCCATGAAAACCGTGATCCAGACCGCCGACGCGCCCGCGGCCATCGGTGCCTACTCCCAGGCCGTGCGCGCTGGCGACACCGTGTACCTGTCCGGCCAGATCGGCTTCGACCCCGCCACCATGCAGCTCGCACAAGGCATCGACGCGCAGATCCATCGCGTGTTCGCCAACCTGGCCGCGGTGGCAAAGGCCGCCGGCCTGGGGCTCGGCCACGCGGTGCGCATGACCGTGTACCTGACGGATCTCGCGCATTTCGCCAAGGTCAACGACATCATGGCGCAGTACGTGCCGCAGCCCTACCCGGCGCGCGCCGCCGTCGGCGTGGCGAGCCTGCCGCGCGGCGCGCTGGTCGAGATCGACGCCATCCTGCACGCCGGTTGACGCGCGCGCTGCCGCCCGCCACGGCGAGCAAGCTCGCCAAGCTCGGGATCCGCTCGCGCCACGACCTGCTGTATCACCTGCCGCTGCGCTACGAGGACGAAACGCGGCTCACGGCGCCGGAAGCGGCGCGGCCCGGCGCGCCGCTGCTCGTGCAGGCGCCGGTGCGCCGCGCCGAGATCGCCTTCCGCCCCAAGCGCCAGCTGGTCGTGCATGCCGATGGCCTCGTGCTGCGCTTTCTCAACTTCTACGGCAGCCAGGAGAAGCAGTTCGAGCGCGCCGCGCGCGAAGGCCAGCACGTGCGCGCCTACGGCGAGGTGCGCCCGGGCTGGTTCGGCGCCGAGATCGTGCACCCGCGCTACCGCATCGTGGCGCCGGATGAGCCGCTCGCCGACACGCTGACGCCGGTCTACCCGACCACGGCCGGCCTGGGCCAGGCGACCCTGCGCAAGCTGGTGCAGGAAGCACTGGCGCAGGAGGCGATCGAAGAGATCCTGCCGGCTGCGCTGCGCGAGCGTCTCGGGCTCGCGCCGCTCGAGGCGAGCGTGCGGCTGCTGCATCAGCCCGCACCTGGCGCGGACACCGCGGCGGCGTGGCGGCGCGTGAAGTTCGACGAGCTGCTCGCGCAGCAGCTGCAGCTGCGGCTGGCGCGGCGCAAGCGCCGCGAGCGCACCGCGCCGGCGCTGCCGGCGAACGGCGCGCTGCTCAAGCGCTTCCTCGGCCGCCTGCCGTTCCGGCTGACGCGCGCGCAGAGCCGCGTCATGGCCGAGATCCTGCGCGACCTCGCGCAGGCGCACCCGATGCAGCGCCTGCTGCAGGGCGACGTCGGCAGCGGCAAGACCATCGTCGCGGCCATCGGCTGCCTCGCCGCGGTGGACGCGGGATGCCAGGCGACGGTGATGGCGCCCACGGAGATCCTCGCCGAGCAGCACTACCGCAAGTTCTCCGCCTGGCTCGGGCCGCTCGGCGTTGCGATCGCCTGGCTGCACGGCGGACTGCCGGCGGCCGAGCGCAAGCGCGCGCGCAAGGCGATCGCCAGCGGCGCGGCGAGCATCGCCATCGGCACGCAGGCCCTGTTCCAGGAAGGGGTGGAGTTCGCGCGCCTTGCGCTCGCGGTGGTCGACGAGCAGCACCGCTTCGGCGTGAAGCAGCGCCTGCAGCTGCGCAAGAAAAGCGAGCAGGCCGCCGCGCACCAGCTGATGATGAGCGCGACGCCGATTCCGCGGACGCTTTCCATGAGCTACTACGCGGATCTCGACGTATCGGTGATCGACGAGCTGCCGCCCGGGCGCAAGCCCGTGACCACGCGCCTCGCCGCCGCGTCGCGGCGCGCCGAAGTGCTCGAGCGCATCCGCGCCGCCTGCGCCGATGGCCAGCAGGCATACTGGGTGTGCCCGGTGATCGAGGAATCGAAGGACCGGGACCTGCAGGCGGCGCTCGACGCGCACGACGAGCTGCGCCGCGAGCTGCCGGGGCTGCGCCTCGGCCTGGTGCACGGTCGCATGGCGCCGGCGGAGAAGGCCGCGGCGATGCAGGCGTTCGCCGCGGGCGCCACCCAGCTGCGGGTCTGCACCACGGTGATCGAGGTGGGCGTCGACGTGCCCACCGCCTCGCTCATGGTCATCGAGCACGCCGAGCGCTTCGGCCTGGCGCAGCTGCACCAGCTGCGCGGCCGCATCGGCCGGGGCGCACGTGCGAGCGACTGCATCCTGCTGTTCCAGGAG
>JBFFZT010000504.1:0-2186 GCA_041568535.1 Burkholderiales bacterium
CAGGATGCCGAGGATGATGCTCGCGCCGACGAGCAGCTCGGCGACGATCACGTAGTTCAGGCGGTACTGGCCCGCCACGGGGTCGTACACCGTGCACAGCAGCTTCACCTGCTCGTAGAGCGCCCGCAGGTCGCCCTGCGGCACGGGCTTCGCCTGCGCGAGCTCGAGCAGCGGCCCCACGAACAGCGGCACGTCGAACTGGTCGCCGTAGACCTGGCGGTAGATGCGGCCCTCGGCATCGACGATGCTCGCCTGCAGCAGGTGGTCGAACCCCGCCGAGGTGGATGCGTAGCGAAAGCCGAACTCCGCCACCAGCGCGGGCAGCGTCTCCGCCTCCGGCGACAGGAACAGCCAGTGCGGCGATTCGACCGCGTGCTTGCGCGCGAACTCCTTCATCGCCCCGGGGGTGTCGAACGGCAGGTTGAAGCCGATGGTGGCGACGCGGAACGTGCCCGGCCCGAGCGTGCGCTCGGCCTGCGCCACCGCCTTCGCCAGGAACTGCGTGCTCGCCGGGCACACCTGGAAGCAGCCGGTGTAGATGAAGTTCACCACCAGCGGCTTGCCGCGCAGCTCGGCGAGCCGCACCGGGCGGCCGGCGGTGTCGCGCAGGGTGTAGTCGCCGACCGTGCGCCCGATCGCGGCCTGGCTCTCGCGCAGCGCGAGCTTCTCGTCGAAGGCGTGCGCGGCGAGCGCGGCGAAAAGGAGCAGCGCGCTAAGCGAGCAGCGCCACATCGAGCATGGCCCCGGCGAGCACGCCGCCGAGCTGCGCGAGCGAGGCGAGGAACGCGGCGCGCGCGCTGGCGCGCCCCGGGCGGCGCACGAGGTCGCGGCAGCGCAGAAGGAAGTACGCGCCGCCGGCCGCGGCGCAGCCGAGGTAGATCCAGCCCAGGCCGAAGGCCGCGGGCACGAACGAAGCGGCGACCAGGAGCAGCGCGCTGGCGAAGATGGCGCGCGCGGCGCGCGCGTCGCCCACCACCACCGGCAGCATGGGCACGCCCGCCTTCGCGTAATCCTCCCGGCAGACGATGGCGAGGCTCCAGAAGTGCGGCGGCGTCCACAGGAAGAGCACCACGGCGAGCGCGAGCGCCTCGGGCCCCGGCGCCGGCGAAACGGCCGCCGCGCCGGCGAGCACCGCGAAGCTGCCGGCGAGGCCGCCGACCACGATGTTCCACCAGGTGCGGCGCTTGAGCCACACCGTGTACACCACGCCGTAGGTGAAGGCGCCGAGGAACACGTAGAGCGCCGCGAGCGCGTTGGTGGCCACCGCGGTGGCGAGCACGGAAAGCGCGAGCATGGCGCCGATCAGCCACAGCCACGCCGGTCCGTGCCTGAGCGCGCCGGTGACGAACGGGCGGGTGCGCGTGCGCCCCATGCGCGCGTCGAGGTCGCGCTCGACGTACTGGTTGAACGCGCCGGCGGCCGCGGAGGCGACCAGCACGGCGAGGACCAGCACGAGCACGGCGAGCGTCCCCGGACCGGATCCCGACTCCACCGCCAGGCCGGCCGCCGCCGCGAAGGCGATGGCGACGCCGATCCTGAGCTTGAACAGGTTGAGGACCTGCCTCACTTGAGCGGCCAGACCGTCGACAGGTACTTCCAGTTGATGAAGTAGTACAGGACGAAGGAGGCGAGGAACACCATCGCCAAGGCGAAGGTGCCCGGCGCCACCAGGCCGCCCGCGCCGACGTTCGGGTGGTGCGCGGCGATCGCAGCGGCCACCGGCTTGGGCGCCGGCGCGATGCCGTCCTTGGCGCGCACGTGCTGGAAGCCCGGCGTCTCGATTCTCTTGCCGAGGAACACCGAGTACACCACGATCAGCAGGTACATGCCGCCGCCGACGATGGCGACGAGGCCGGTGATGCCGGCGAGCGCCATCATCAGCCAGGCCGCGCCCGGGAATTCGTGCGCGAAGGCGTTGCCGGCGAAGCCGATGTCCCAGTGCCGGCGCGGCACGCCGAGCGTGCCTGCCCCCATCAGGAACAGCGACACGCCCATCATCGACAGGCCGAATACGTACGGCTGCCACTTGGCGAGCGTCGGGAACGTGAGTTCGCGCCGGAACAGCACCGGGATCAGGAAGTAGGTGAGGCCCATGAAGGCGAGCGTGGTGCCTCCCACCACGGTGGCGTGGAAGTGGCCGGGGATGCGCAGGGTGTTGTGCGAGATGATGTTCACCTGCTCGGCGC
>JBFFZT010000505.1:0-2186 GCA_041568535.1 Burkholderiales bacterium
CGCCGGCGTCGCCGGTGATCTTCCAGTACTCGTCGGTGACCAGCGCGTCGCCGGAGATCAGCTGCACGTTGTAACCCTGTTCGCGCGCCTGGCGGATCATCAGGCCGGCCTCGGTGTGGTAGCCGCCGAGGTAGACGACGTCGACGTTGGCGCCCTTCATCTTCGACACCAGCGCCGAGTAGTCCTTCTCGCCGGCGGTGTAGGCCTCGTACATCGCTTCCTTCACGCCGCGCTTGTTCAGCTGCTTCTTGGTCTCGTCGGCGAGGCCTTTGCCGTACGCGGTCTTGTCGTGAATGATGCCGATGCGCTTGCCCTTGAACTTGTTGGCGAGGTAATCGCCGGCGACGATGCCCTGCTGGTCGTCGCGGCCGCACACGCGGAACACGTTGGGACCGCCCTCGTCGGTGAGCTTCGGGTTGGTCGAGGCGGGCGACATCTGCAGGATGCCTTCTTCGGTGTAGACCTTGGAGGCCGGAATCGAGGAGCCCGAGCAGAAATGCCCGGCCACGAACACCACCTTGTCGCTCACGAACTGGTTGGCGACCGCCACCGCCTGCTTCGGATCGCAGGCGTCATCGCCGATCTTCAGCACCAGCTTCTTGCCCATCACGCCGCCCTTGGCGTTGATGTCGGCCACCGCCATTTCCGCGCCGCGCCGCATCTGCTCGCCAAAGGACGCGTACTGCCCGGTCATCGGGCCCGCGGTGGCGATCGTAATCTGCGCCCAAGCGGCGCTGCCGAAGGCTGCCAGCAGGGCGGCCAGGGTGAACTTCAGGGAAACATGCGTTTTCATCGGGGGAGTCCTCCTCGGGAACTAGTGGAATTACTTTAGCACAGCGCTCAGCCCGCGGGCGGGGTCCGGCTGCGCCACGAAAACGGCCCCGCACGCTCGTACAGCCAGGGGTACTGCGACACCATCTTGCGCGCCCGGGCCAGGCGCCAGGCCAGCAGGGCGATCGCGGCCAGGGTGGCCGTATCGATCAGGTAGGCCGGCACCGACAGCAGGTGCCCCTCGAACAGCGCAAAGGCGAGAAAGCGGTCCGCAAAGCCGAGCAGCAGGGTGTAGCCGAGAGCGTGCCAGGCCGGTTTCCAGGTGATCGCGACCGCCTGGCCGGTCATGAAGGCGGCAAAGCCCATCAGGCACACCGTCAGGCCGACGTACACCCCCAGGCCGGTGCCGAGCGCCGCTTCCATCAGCGCCCTCCTTCCAGGTAGGCGCGGCGCACCTCGGCGTTCGCGAGCAGCTCCTTGCCAGTGCCCGACAGGATGATGCGGCCGTTCGCCATGACGTAGCCGCGGTGCGCGATGCGCAGCGCGTGGTGCGCGTTCTGCTCGACCAGAAACACGGTCACCTTGTCGCGCGTGTTGATCTCGCGGATCACGCTGAAGATCTGCTTCACCAGCAGCGGCGCGAGCCCGAGCGAGGGCTCGTCGAGCAGCAGCAGCTTCGGCCGGCTCATCAGCGCGCGGGCGATGGCGAGCATCTGCTGCTCGCCGCCCGAGAGCGTGCCGCCGCGCTGCTCGCGCCGCTCGCGCAGGATCGGGTAGAGGGTGAAGACGCGCTCCAGGTCCTCCGCGTAATGCCGCGGATCGGCGCTCACCGCGCCCATCTGCAGGTTCTCGACCACGGACATGAACGGAAACAGCCGCCGTCCCTCGGGCGCCTGCGCCACGCCGCGGTGCACGATCTCGTGCGTCGGCAGGCGCGTGATGTCCTCGCCGAGAAAATCGATGCGCCCCTGCGCGGCGCGCGGGTTGCCGCAGATGGTCATCAGCAGCGTCGACTTGCCCGCGCCGTTGGCGCCGATCAGCGTCACGATCTCGCCCTCGGCGACCTCCAGGTCGATGCCGTGCAGCGCCTTGATCGGCCCGTAGGCGGCGTGCAGGTCCGTGACGCGCAGAACGGTCATGACCGCGCCGCCTCCTCTGCGTCCTCCTCGCCGAGGTAGGCGGCGATCACCTTCGGGTCATTGCGCACGACCTCGGGCGCGCCCTCGGATATCTTGCGGCCGTAATCAAGCACCACGACATGGTCGGAAATCTCCATCACCACGCTCATGTCGTGCTCGATGAGGAGCAGCGTCACCTTGTGCTCGTCGCGGATGTACCGGAGCAGCTCGTTCAGCTCGGCCGATTCGCGCGGGTTGAGCCCGGCGGCCGGCTCGTCGAGGCACAGCAGCACCGGC
>JBFFZT010000506.1:0-2181 GCA_041568535.1 Burkholderiales bacterium
GCTCGCGCTTGCTGCCCACGCGCCGCGCGAGCACCTGCTCGCGGCGCGAAATGCCGATCTGCCGGAGCACGTCGAGAAAGCCCGCTTCGTGCGCCGGCAGCTCGGCGAGCGGCGGCACGCGCCCGGTCGGCACCGCGAGCACCACCAGGTCGCCGGCGCCCGCCTGGTACACCTCGTAGTCGTCGAACACGGTGTCCATGGCCGCGAACATCGAGCCGAGCAGGCGGTCGTTGAGCTCGTAGAACTGCAGCCACTGCACGAACACTCCGTTGGGCGCCAGATAGCGCACGGTGTCGCGATAGAACTCGGCGGTGAACAGGCTCGCCACGCCGCTCACCCAGGGGTTCGACGGCTCCGAGACGATGATGTCGTAGCGTGCGCCGTGGCGCGCGAAGTAGCTTTTCGCGTCCTCGAAGTGCACGGCCACGCGCCGGTCGCGAAACAGCCGGTCGACGCGCGGGTGGAAAGCGTAGGCGCCCACCGCCATCGCCGGCTCGATCTCGATCACGTCGACGCTGCGCACGCCGGCGTGCGCGAGGATGACCTCGGTGGTCAGTCCCGAGCCCATGCCGATGTTGGCGATCCGGTGCGCCGCGGGCCGCGCCAGCAGCGGCAGGGCGCCGAGCAGCGTCATGGTGTACTCGTCCTCGGTGCGCGGCTGCGACGGGTCCATCTGGATGCCGGCGTCGGGCTTGCCGTTGGTGCTGATAATGCGCGTGCCCCCCGGTGTCGCGACCACCGCGATCGTGGCGGTCTTGCCGTCCCGGTAATACAGCACATCCCCCGCGACCTCGGACTTGCCGTAGCGGTAGACGCCCGAGGCGAGCCGCTCGGGCGCGAACGCGGCCGCGCGCGCGGTGATGGTCGCGGCCACCAGCCCGGCGATCAGGCCGACGAAGGCCTCGGTGCGCTGGCGCAGGGCGCCCGAGGCCCGCAGCAGCCAGGCGCCGAGCACGATGTCGAGCGTTGCGCCGAGCACCATCGTCACCTTCAGCCCGGCGGCGGGAACCAGCACGTGCACGGCGACGAGCACGCCGGCGATCGCGCCCAGCGTATTGGCCGCGTACACCTGGCCGATGGCGCGCTCGCCGTGGCCGCCGCGCATCAGCACGTGCGTGAACAGCGGCAGCGTCATGCCGGCGAGGAACGTCGCGGGCAGCATGACGGCGAAGGCCACGCCGTGGCTGAACAGGTTGAACAGCAGGTAGCTGCCGGCGCTGTGCTTGAGCACGCCCAGCACCCACTCCATCCAGTCGAAGGTGGCCTGGTAGACGAATACCGTGGCCAGTGCGGCCAGGCCCATCGCGATCTGCACCACCCCGGAAAAGCGCACCGGGTTGGCGATGCGGTCGATGCGCTTGCGGATCCACAGGCCGCCCAGCGCGAGCCCGGTGATGAACGCCGAGAGCATCAGCTCGAAGGCGTGAAACGACGAGCTCAGCACCAGCGAGAGCATGCGGATCCAGGCGATCTCGTAGATGAAGGACGCGGTCCCGGTGACGGCGGCGGCAACCAGAAACAGGGCTACCAGCGGGGGGCGCACGGGCTGCGCGTCCGCGGCGCTCGCGGCCGCCGCCGGCGCGGGCTCGCCGCCGCGCGCGAGCGCGAGCACCAGCGCCGCCAGGGCGAGGTTCAGCACGCCGGCCAGCTGCATGGTGCCGGGCATCCCGAGCCATCGCATCAGCAGGAACGCCGCCGCCAGCGCGCCGGCCGCAGCGCCGATCGAGTTCGTGAAGTAGAGCATGGCCAGGCGGTGGCCGCCCGCCGGCCGGCCCGCCGCGTCGCTGGGATGGCGGCGGATCACCGCGCCGCTCATCAGCGGGAAGGTCATGCCGAGCAGCACCGTCTGCGGCACGATGAGCAGCGCGCACACGGCGTACTTGTAGAGCTCGATCAGCGAGGGCTCGCCGATGGCCGGAATCACGTGCTCGAGGGAGGCGTCCGTGAGCGCCACGAAGACCGGATGGAAGGCGAGCGCGGCCAGCCCGATCAGCGCCTCGATCCAGGCATACGCCGCAAGCAGATTGCGCCAGCGCGCGCTGCCGCGGCTCGCGAGCCATGCACCGAGCGCCATGCCGCCCATGAAGGCGGCAAGGACGAATGACTGCGCGAACGCCGCCGAGCCGAGGAACAGCTTCAAGTAATGCGACCAGACGGCTTCGTACACCAGCCCGGTGAAGC
>JBFFZT010000507.1:0-2178 GCA_041568535.1 Burkholderiales bacterium
AGCCGCCGGCGCCGGGCCGAGCAGGAAAGCCTCGTCGGCGAGCTTCACATGGCGCGCGCCGGCATCGGCTTCCGAGTACACCGCGGCGACGCCGATCCCCAGGCGCCGCGCGGTGGCGGCGACGCGGCAGGCGATCTCGCCTCGGTTGGCGATGAGGATCTTGCGGAACATCAGCGCTTCCAGGCCGGCTTGCGCTTCTCGAGGAATGAGGCCACGCCTTCCTTGCCCTCGGGTGTGGCGCGGATCTCGGCGATGCGCTTCGCAGTGTCGGCGATCATGGCGTCGTCCACGGTGCCGGAAGCGACGAAGCGGATCAAATCCTTGATCTTTGCCATCGCCTGAGGACCTCCCGCCAACAGGTTTTTGAGAATCTCATCGATCTCGCCGTCCAGTTTTTCGGACGGCGAGACATGGGACAACAACCCTATGCGATGCGCCTCGATCCCGTCGAAGACCTCTGCCGACAAGAAATACCGACGTGCCATCCTTTCCCCCATCGCCCGCACCACGTAAGGACTAATGGTTGCCGGCGACAACCCGATCTTCGCCTCCGACAGGCAGAACTTCGCCTCCGGCACCCCCACCGCGATGTCGCACGCGGCAACCAGGCCGATGCCGCCCGCATACGCGGGCCCGTGCACGCGCGCAATGGTGGGTTTTTTCATGCGATCGAGCGTCTGCAGCATGCCCGCGAGCCCCTTCGCGTCGGCGAGGTTCTGCTCGTAGGTGTAGCCGGACATGCGCTTCATCCAGTTGAGGTCGCCCCCGGCGCAGAACGCGGGCCCGTTGCCGCCGAGCACCACGACGCGCACCGCCTCGTCGGCGTCGAGCTCGCGCAGCGCCTGGGTCACGGCGGCGATGAGCGCGTCGTCGAAGGCGTTGCGGATCTCGGGCCGGTCGAGCATCAGGCGCGCCACGCCGCCTTTGGTTTCGACTTTCAGCATCTCAGGCGATCTCCGGCTCGACCGTCACCTCGGTCTTCACCGAGTTGGCGATGAAGCACTTGTGGTGGGCGGCTTCGTGCAGCTGTACGTGCTCCTCGGCGCTCGGCTTGCGGCCGGAAAAGGTCACCACCGGGCGCAGGGTGACGCGCGTCATCGCCTCGCGCCCCTCGGCGTTCTTGCCGAGAACTCCCGAGGCATGATCGACGTAGCGATCAACGACGAGCTTTGCCTTCCAGGCCAGGTGCAGGAACCAAAGCATGTGGCAGGAGGACAGCGAGGCGACGAACGCCTGCTCGGGGTCGACGCCCGGCGCGCCCTTGGCGGTGGCCGGGATGTTGGCGGGCGCGGCACTCGCCGGCACGCGAATGTCGCCCTCGAACTCGAGCGTGTGGCTTCGGCTGTAGGTCTTGTAGTCGAAGTCGGCGCCTTGGCGGCGCCATTCAACGGTGGCCTTGTGCTCGGACACGGCTACATCCTGAACACGCCGAACCGGGTCGGCTCGATCTCGGCGTTGAGCGACGCGGACACCGCGAGCGCGAGCAGCCGCCGCGTATCGGCCGGATCGACCACGCCGTCGTCCCACAGGCGCGCGCTCGAGTAGTAGGGGTGGCCCTGGCGCTCGTACTGCTCGCGGATCGGGTTCTTGAACGCCTCCTCGTCGGCCTTCGACTTGAACTCGCCTCTCACGGTGGCGAGCACGCTCGCCGCCTGCTCGCCGCCCATGATCGAGATGCGCGCGTTCGGCCACATCCAGAGAAACCGGGGCGAGTAGGCGCGCCCGCACATGCCGTAGTTGCCCGCGCCGAACGAGCCGCCGAGGATCAGCGTGAACTTCGGCACGCGCGCGGTGGCCACCGCCGTCACCATCTTGGCGCCATCCTTGGCGATGCCGCCCGCTTCGTACTTCCTGCCCACCATGTAGCCGGCGATGTTCTGCAGGAACAGCAGCGGGATGCCGCGCTGCGCGGCGAGCTCGATGAAGTGCGCCGCCTTGAGCGAGCTCTCGGAGTACAGGATGCCGTTGTTGGCGAGGATCGCGACCGGGTAGCCGTGCAGATGCGCGAACCCCGTCACCAGCGTCGTGCCGTAGTTCTGCTTGAACTCGTCCAGCTCCGAGCCGTCCACAACGCGCGCGATCACTTCGCGCACGTCGTAGGGCTTGCGCACCTCCGCAGGAATCACGCCGTAGATCTCCTCGGCGGGGTAGAGCGGCTCGCGTGGCGCGCGCACGTCG
>JBFFZT010000508.1:0-2175 GCA_041568535.1 Burkholderiales bacterium
CGCGTCTCCGAGCTCGCGGCCGACCTCGCGGGCGAGATCGAGGAGCTCGACGTGAACCCGCTGCGCTGCGGGCCGCAGCGCCTCGCGGCGGTCGACGCGCTGATTACGCGGCGCGCCTAGCCCTTCAGCTGCAGCGACTTCAGCTCCAGGAACTCCTCCAGCCCGTACACGCCCGCCTCGCGCCCGTGGCCCGACTGCTTGAAGCCGCCGAACGGCGCGTTCATGTTGAAGGCGCCGCCGTTGACGTCGATCTGCCCGGCGCGGATGCGGCGCGCCACGGCTTGCGCGCGCGCGTCGTCCTTTGACCACACCGCGCCGGCGAGCCCGTACGGCGAGTCGTTGGCGATTCTCACCGCCTCGTCCTCGTCCTTGTAGGGGATGATCGAGAGCACCGGCCCGAAGATCTCCTCCTGAGCGATGGTCATGGAGTTCTTCACCTTGCCGAAGATGGTCGGCTTGACGAAGTAGCCGCCCGGCACGCCCTCGGGCTTGTCCGCGCCGCCGGTGAGGAGCTCCGCGCCTTCGTCGACGCCCTTCTTGATGTAGGTCCTTACGCGCTCGAGCTGCGCCTGAGAAGAAAGCGGCCCTAGGCGCGTCGTCTCCTGCAGCGGGTCGCCCAGGGTGAACCCCTTGGCGGCCTCCACGGCGAGCTTCGCCGCTTCGTCGTACTTGGAGGCAGGCACCAGCATGCGCGTGAGCGCGGTGCAGGTCTGCCCGGAGTTGAGGTAGCAGCCATTCACCGTGCCCTTCACCGCGGCGGCGAGGTCGGCGTCTTCCAGGATCACGGAGGCGCTCTTGCCGCCGAGCTCCAGCGCCACGCGCTTCACCTGCTGCGCGGCGACCTCGGAGATGCGCTTGCCGGCGCGCGTCGAGCCGGTGAACGAGATCATGTCGACGCGCGGGTGCTTCACCAGCGCCTCGCCCACCACCGGGCCGAGGCCAGTGACGAGGTTGAACACGCCTTTCGGCAGCCCGGCGGCCTCGATCACCTCGGCGAGTATGAAGGCGTTGAACGGCGCGACTTCGGAAGGCTTCAGCACCACGGTGCAGCCCGCGGCGAGCGCCGGCGCCACCTTGAGCGCGATCTGGTGCAGCGGATAGTTCCAGGGGGTGATGGCGCCGACCACCCCGACCGGCTCCTTCACCACCACGGAGTTGCCGACGCGCTCCTCGAACTTGAACTCGCGCGCGATTCTGGCGTAGTTGGCGAAGTTGGCGATCGGCAGGCCGGCCTGGATGCGCCCGGCGAGCTTGATCGGCATGCCGACTTCCTGCGCGATGGTCTTCGCGATCTCGTCGGCGCGCGCCTTCAGGCCGTCGGAGATCTTCTGCAGCAGCTCCGCGCGCTTTTCCGCGGGCGTCTGGCTCCAGCCGTCGAGCGCGGCGTGCGCCGCCTTGGCCGCGGCATCGATGTCCTTCTCGCCGCCCGCCGGGACCTTGCCCATCACCTCGCCGGTGCCGGCGCTGTGCACGTCGATGGTTTCCTTGGCGGAAGGGGCGACCCACTGGCCGCCGATGAACAGCTTGTCGCGCATCTGCATGGGATAATCCTTTCGGGGAAGGGCGCTACTTTAACGCCCGCGCGCAACCTGCCGCAACGAGGGGAGTCGTGCAGGGATCCAGCCAGTTCCGCCTGCTCGCCGAACGCCGCTTCGGACCGTTCTTCGGCGTGCAGTTCCTCGGCGCCTTCAACGACAACGTGTTCAAGCAGGCGCTGGTGATCCTGCTCGCCTACCAGACGGCGCGCTTCACCACGATGTCCTCGGACACCCTGCAGAACCTGGCGCAGGCGCTCTTCATACTGCCGTTCTTCCTGTTCTCCGCCACGGCGGGGCAGATCGCGGACAAGTACGAGAAGTCCACGCTCATCACCATCACCGTCACGATCGAGCTCGCGGTGATGGCACTCGGCGCGGTGGGCCTGTTCATGCAGAACCTGACGCTGCTCCTCGCCGCCCTGTTTCTCGGCGGGGTGCAGTCGGCGCTCTTCGGCCCGGTGAAGTACGCCATCCTGCCGCAGCACCTGAACGAGACCGAGATCGTGGGCGGCAATGGCATGGTGGAGATGGGCACCTCCATCGCCATCCTGCTCGGCATGGTCTACGGCGGGTGGATGATCACGCAGCCGGGCTGGGGCGTGGCCGGGGTCGCCGTCTCGGCGATGGCGTTCTCCGC
>JBFFZT010000509.1:0-2163 GCA_041568535.1 Burkholderiales bacterium
CTGGTCCGCGGCGGAGTTCTGCGCCACCCACAGGTTCTGCCAGACGGTGAGCTGCCCGAAGAGCCGGATGTTCTGGAACGTGCGTGCGATGCCTTCGCGCAGCCGCACGTGCGTCGGCAGCGCGCCGATGTCGCGGCCGCGGAACAGGATCGCACCCGCGGTCGGCGCGAACAGTCCGGTGATCACGTTCACCGTGGTGCTCTTGCCCGAGCCGTTGGGGCCGATGAGGCCGAAGATCTGCCCGTCCTGCACCTGGAGGTCGAGCCCGTCCACGGCGCGCACGCCGCCGAAATGGCGCGACAGCGACTTCAGCTCAAGCATGCCGCCGGCCCAGGATGCCGCTCGGGCGCAGGTTCATGGCGAGCACGATGAGCGCGCCGAACAGGAGGTTGCGCCAGTCGCCGAGGAACCTGAGGCCCTCCACCAGGAAGCCCTGGACGAAGATCACGGCGAGCAGCGTGCCGAAGACGCTGCGCAGGCCGCCGACGATCGGGTAGGCAATGGCGAAGGTGGCGACGAGGATGTTGAAGCTCGCGTGCTCGATGTGCGTGGTGTAGTGGGCGTACAGGCCGCCGCCGACGCCGGCGATGGCGCCGCCCACCGTCATGGCGCTCACCTTCACGGCGGTCAGGTTGACGCCCACCGACTGGGCGGCGAGCTCGTCCTCGCCCACGGCGCGCAGCACGGTGCCGTAGCGCGAGCGGTCGAACCACCACAGCAGCGCCATGGCGGCGACGACGAACACCCAGATGAACAGCATCACTTCGCCCGTCTCCCAGCCGTTTTCCGGAAAGAAGCGGATCTGACGGAAGCCTTCGCCGCCCAGCGGGCCGACCTTGATCTCGCCCTTGGCGATCTGGTAGTCGAAGTTGAAGAAGAACAGGCGCACGCCCTCGCCGAAGGCGAGCGTGGCGATGACGAGCATCAGGCCTTTCACGCGCAGCGCGGGAAATCCCACCGCGCAGGCGACGGCTGCGCCGGTCACGGCGCTCACGCCCAGCGCGGGCACCAGGTGCCAGCCGGCGAGCACGGTCAGCATGCCCGCGGTGTAGGCGCCCACGGCGAAGAATCCCGCCTGCGCCAGGCTCACCTGCCCCGTGAGCAGCACGATGTAGGCTGACAGGCCGAGCAGCGTATGTACGCCGATCAACTGCGCCAGGCCGAAGTAGAAGTCCATGGCTAGTCTCTGCCGCTCTTGGGCGCGAACAGCCCGCCAGGCCGGAAGGTGAGGAAGGCGAACAGCAGCAGCATGACGTACAGGTCGCGCTCGGTGACCCCGCGGTAGAGCTGCAGCACATTCTCGAAGCCGCCGACGAGAAGCCCGGCGAGGATCGCCCCGGGAATGCTGCCCAGGCCGCCGATCACGGTGACGATCAGCCCTTTCACCGTGAGCGGGGTCGTCAGCAGCGGAGACAAGGTGCCGACCGAGGCGCCGATCAGCGCGCCGGCGAGACCGCCCAGCAGCCCGGTGATGACGAAGGTGAGGGCGTTCACGCGCACCAGGCGGATGCCGCAGAGCTGCGCCGCCACCGGTTGCTGCGACACCGCGCGCGTGGCGAGGCCGAGCGAGGTGCGGTACAGCAGCAGCAGCAGCGCGATCATGGCGAGCACCGACACGGCGAACACCAGCAGCAGGTCGCCACGCATGCTGAATTCCCCGGCGCGCAGCATGACGTCGTCGAACATCGCGGGATAGCTCTGCGGCATCCCCGCGGTCACATGGACGATGACCTCGTCGATCAGCAGCAGCATGCCCACGGTCGACATGAGCGTCGCCAGCGGGCTGGAGAGCGGGATGAAATGAAAGCACGTCACGTACACCATCCAGCCCAGGAGCCCGCCGGCGGCGAACGCGCCGAGAAACACGAGCCAGGGCGGGGCGCCCGACATCACCGTGAGCACCAGGAGTCCCGCGTAGGCGCCGCCAACCGAGGCCGCGGCATACGCCATGTTGATCTTGTGCATCACGCCGAAGACCAGCGTGAAGCCGATGCCGATCAGCGCGTAGGTGGCGCCGAACAGGACGCCGTCGGAGACTGCCTGCAGGAAATCCAGCATCAGCAAAGAAACGGGCGCGGGTTCACCGCGCCCGTTGGTTCTCCCGGTTCCTGGTCAGAGCGGGTTGTGCAGGACTTTCCACTCGCCTTTCTTCGCGTGCACGAA
>JBFFZT010000510.1:0-2147 GCA_041568535.1 Burkholderiales bacterium
CAGCGCATCCTGCAGAACGCGATCCGCGACTGGTTCCGGCGCCAGAAGGTGCGCTCGAGCTGGATGACGCTGTTCTCGGCGCTGCTGCCGGAACGCAGCGAGGGCGGCGACCCGGACCCGCTCGAAACTCTGGCCGCCGCCGGCGAGTCGAATCTCGAAGAGCCGCCGTCGGCTATCCTCGAGCGGACACAAGTCATTGAAATAATTGAACAAGAGCTGGGGAAACTGCCGGCGCGTCAACGCGAAGCCTTTCTCATGCGTTACTGGGAGGAATTGGACGTCACCGACACCGCCCGCGCCATGGGCTGCTCCGAGGGCAGCGTGAAGACGCATTGCTCGCGGGCAGCGCATGCCTTGGCCGCCGCGCTCAAGGCACGCGGCATTACCCTGTAACGCCATGCACGAAACACAATTCGCCTATCGCGTCCGCCAGCACCTGAACCAGGGCGCCCGCGTCGATGCCCGGGTCGCGGCGCGCCTGCGCGCGGCGCGCGAGCAGGCGCTCGCGCACCATCGGGCCGAGCCGATGGCCGGGCTCGCCCTTGCCAGCAATGCGATCGCCCGTATCGGCGGCGCGCGCGGCCTGTCGCTGCGCGTGCTGCTGCCGCTGGTCGTTCTGGCGGTCGCCTTTGCCACCACGTACGTCTGGCAGCAGACGCAGCGTGCCGCCGAAGTCGAGGAATTGGATGCGCAGCTGCTCTCCAGCGACCTGCCGCTCGACGCCTACCTCGACCAGGGATTCGCAGCATGGCTGAAGCGGCGCGCCTCGCAGCAGCCCTAGCGGCCGCGCTGCTCCTGTTCGCGGCGGCGCCGGCGGGGGCCGCACCCGAGCCGGATCGCCGCTGGCAGCAGTTGAACGCCGAGCAGCAGGCGATCCTTGCGCCGCTCGAGGCCGAGTGGGACCGGCTCGAGCCGGTGCAGCGCGTGAAGTGGATCGGGGTCGCCAAGCGCTACCCCAAGATGACGCCCGCCGGCCAGAGCCGCGTGCAGGCGAACATGAAGAAATGGGCCAAGCTCACGCCCGAGCAGCGCAAGCAGGCGCGCGAGAACTACCGCCGCATCAGCAAGGTGCCGCCCGAGAAGCGCGGCGACCTGAAGCAGCAGTGGGACGAATACCAGGCGTTGCCGCCGCGGGAACGGCAGAAGCCGGCGCCGAAAAGGAAGCCGGCGACGACGGCGCAGTGACCCCCGGCCTCGCGCGGCGCCTGGGGAGCATGCTGTACGAGGCGCTGCTGCTGTTCGCCGTCGCGTTCTTCGCCGCCTCCGCGTTCCATTTCGCCTCAGGCGCGGCGCCGCTCGAAGGCTGGCTGCTGCGCGCGCACCAGGCGTTCCTCGCCGCCGTGTTCGCCGCCTACTTCCTGTGGTGCTGGCTGCGCGGCGGCCAGACGCTGGCGATGAAGGCCTGGCGCGTGCGCCTGGTGGACGTGACGCCGGGGCGCGCGCTGCTGCGCTTTCTGTACGCCCTCGTGCTGGTGCCGACCGGCATTTCGCTCGCCTGGGCGCTTGCCGACCGCGACCGCCAGTTCCTGCACGACCGGCTGGCGGGCACGCGCCTGGTGCGCGCCTAGCGCCGCTCCACCCACCACATCATCAGCACCGCGGCGAGGAAGAACGCCGTTCCCGGCAGGGCGGCGGCGGCGAACGGCGGCCAGTTCTGCAGCAGCCCGATGTGCGCGAAGAGGCCGTTCAGCATGTGAAAGAAGATGCCGAGCATGATGCCGAGGAACACCTTCAGCCCCACCATGCCCGCGCGCGCGTGCATGTAGGCGAAGGGCAGCGCGAGCGCCATCATCACCAGCGTGGCGATCGGGTAGAACAGCTTCTTCCACAGCGCGATCTCGTAGCGCCCCGTCTTCTGGCGATTTCCCGCCAGGTGCTGCGTGTAGCGATACAGGGCCCAGGCCGACATGCGCTCGGGATCCACCACCAGCACGCTGATCAGTTCCGGCGTCACCGCGGTGCGCCAGCGCGTCTGCGCGAGCTGTGTGGTGCGTGGCCCCTCCGGGGTAAAGCGCGTCTGCACCACGTCGCTGAGCCGCCAGGCGCCTTGCTCCTGGTATTCGCCGAGCGCCGCCGAGGTGATGCTGTCGAGCCGGTAGTCGGCGTCGAACTCGTAGATGCGCACGCCGTTCAGCCGGTTCGCCTCG
>JBFFZT010000511.1:0-2144 GCA_041568535.1 Burkholderiales bacterium
CCCGCCGCCAGCCCCGCTGCCATCGCCGCGCCGAGCTCTTCCAGCGCGCTCACCCGCTCGGGCTTCAGTTCCTTCACCACCACGATCGGCTCGCTGATCTTCTTCAGCCTGAGCCCGGTGACGATGCGCTCGACCGAGCTCACCGCGCCCGCGCCGTCGAGCCCCGTGCCGACGAACAGCGCCCACGGCCGGCCTTCGACCTTGCCCTCGCAGGCGTAGAAGATGCGCTCGAGGAAGTCCTTCATCATGCCGGACATGTAGCCGAAGTTCTCCGGCGTGCCGAGGATCAGGCCGTCGGCATTCAGCACGTCCTCGGGACCGGCTTCGGCGCAGCGCTTTAGCACCACGCGCACGCCTTCCTCGGTCTGCGCGCCGCGCGCGACGGCTTCGGCCATCTGCGCGTTCTTCACGCCGGCGGTGTGGTAGACGATGAGCAGCGTCTTCATGTGGCGAGCCGCGCCGCGGGATCCTGCCGGTAGAACTGCCGCAGCTGCTCGTAGACGTCAGGATAGCGCCGGCGCGTCTCGTTCGGCGCCTCGAAGAACGCCTCGCTGATCACCGCGAAGAACTCGCCCGGCGCTTCGGCGGCGTACGGGTCGAGCCAGGTTTCCTTGCTGCGGTCCACGGCATCGCAGAAACCTTCGTAGGCGGCGCGGAACGCCTCGGTCCAGGCCTCCCGGCTCATGCCCGCGTGCAGCGGCGGCATGCCGTCGGCCTCGCCGTTCGCCATGTCGAGCTTGTGCGCGAACTCGTGGATGACGACGCTCATGTCGGTGGCATTGGCGGCGGCGTCCCAGGACAGCACCACCGGACCGCCGGGCCAGGACTCGCCCGCGCGCTCGTCGTCGAACTCGTGCACCACGCCATGGTCGTCGGTCTCCGAGACGCTCACGCGGAAGTCCCCCGGATACACGATCACCTCGCTCCAGCCGTCGTAGCGCTCGAAGCCGAGCTCGAGGATCGGCAGGCAGGCCTGCACCGCGATCGACAGGCGCTTCGCGTCGTCGAGCACGAAGCCGTGCGCGCCGGTGAACTGCTTCTCGGCGAGAAACAGGATCGCCAGCGCGCGCAGGCGCCGCGTTTCGTCCGCTGACAGCCCGCGCAGGAACGGCAGCTGCGCCAGCACCGCGCGCCACAGCGCCTCGTCGACGCGGTGGCGCGCGAGCGTGCGCCGGCGGCGCCAGTTTCTCAGCCAACCCATCGGAGGCCCGGCATGGTCCCGCTACAATACCTGCATGGTCTCCGTGGCGCAGTTGCACCCGCAGACGAGCGCCACGCCGCTCGCGTCCCTCGCCGAGGGCCTGGCGCCCGCAGAGCGCGATCTTGTCGCGCGCGCGCTGCAGTTCGCCGAGCCGCTTTACGCCGGGCACGCCTTGTCCACGGGCGAGCCGGTGTGGCCGCACGCGCTCGGGCTCGCCTCCAGCCTCGCCGCCATCGGCGTCGACCCGACGGCGCGCGCGGCGGGCGTGCTGTTCGCGGCGCCCAAGTACCTTGCCGCTGGGGACGAGCTCGGCCGGCACTTCGGCGCCGAGATGGCGGCGCTCGCCGCGGGCGTGGAAAAGCTGTACCAGCTGCGCGTGCTGACGCGCGCCACGGCCGCGCAGCAGTCCGAGGCGCTGCGCAAGATGGTGCTCGGCATGGTCGAGGACGTGCGCGTGGTGCTGATACGCCTGGCGAGCCGCACGCAGACGCTGCGCTGGTTCGCCAAGCACGCCAGCGCCGAGCGCACGGCCTATGCGCGCGAGACGCTCGACATCTACGCGCCGCTCGCCAATCGCCTCGGCGTGTGGCAGCTGAAGTGGGAGCTGGAGGACCTGTCGTTCCGCTTTCTCGAGCCCGAGGTGTACAAGCGCATCGCGAAGATGCTCGACGAGCGCCGCGTCGAGCGCGAGCAGTACATCGCCGACGCGGTCGCGGCGCTGGCGCGGGGGCTCGCGGCCGCCGGCGTCGCCGGCAAGGTGAGCGGCCGGCCGAAGCACATCTACTCCATCTGGAACAAGATGCAGCTGAAGGGCGTGGGCTTCGAGCAGCTGCACGACGTGCGCGCGCTGCGCGTCATCGTGCCCGAGGTGCAGGACTGCTACGCGGCGCTGGGGGTGGCGCACGACCTGTGGCGGCCGATCGAGCGCGAGTTCGACGATTAC
>JBFFZT010000512.1:0-2129 GCA_041568535.1 Burkholderiales bacterium
CGAGGAGGCGATGCAGCGCGGCTGGGGCGAGCGCGACTCGCGCACGCCGATGCTGCTGCAGAACGAGCGCGCGGGGGTCGACCCGCACGTGCCGGCGGCCAAGCTGCGCGAGGTGCTGGACTAGAATCCGCGGCATGGCCACGCGCCTGCATTCCCGGCTGCGCTTCGCGCCGGCCAAAGTCGAGCTCGAGCGCCGCGCGGACGGCGCGCTGGTGCTGCGCTCGCCGCAGAAGCTGCGCGCGCACGAGCGCTGCGTGGGCGAGTGGCTCGTGAAGTGGGCGCAGCAGAGCCCCGAGCGGCCGTTTCTCGCCGAGCGCGCGGGCGAAGGCTGGCGCAAGGTTACCTACGCGCAGGCGCTCGACGCGGCGCGGCGCATCGGCCAGGCGCTGCTCGAGCGCGGCCTCGGGCCGCAAAAGCCGCTCGCGATCCTGTCCGACAACAGCGTCGACCACGGCCTGCTCGCGCTCGGCGCCCTGCACGCCGGCGTGCCGGTGGCGCCGATCTCGCCCGCCTACTCGCTCATGTCGAAGGACTTCGCCAAGCTGAAGGCGATCTTCGCGCTGCTCAAGCCCGGCCTGGTGTGGGTGGACGACGCGAAAAAGTACGGCGCGGCGCTCGCCGCCGTGGGCGCCGAGCCGACGCCGATCGCGCCGCTCCTCGAGCGCGCGCCCGGCGCGCGCCTCGACGAAGCGTTCGGCAAGGTCGGCCCGGATACGGTGGCGAAGATCCTGTTCACTTCCGGCTCGACCGGGCTGCCCAAGGGCGTGATCAACACGCAGCGCATGCTCGTGTCCAACCAGCAGATGCTGGCGCAGGTCTGGCCGTTCCTGGAGGACCGCGTGCAGACGATCTGCGACTGGCTGCCGTGGAACCACACCTTCGGCGGCAACTTCTGCTTCAACATGATGCTCAGGAACGGCGGCACGTTCCACATCGACGGCGGCAAGCCCGCGCCCGGCCTCATCGAGACCACGGCGAAGAACCTGAAGGAAGTCTCACCGACGCTGTACTTCAACGTGCCGCGGGGCTTCGACCTGCTGCTGCCGTTCCTGGAGAAGGACGCGGACCTGCGGCGCAATTTCTTTCGCGACCTCGACATGCTGTTCTACGCCGCCGCGGCGCTGCCGCAGAACCTGTGGGAGCGGCTGGAGGCGATGGCGGTGGCGGAGAAAGGCGGCGAGCTGGCGATGATCTCCTCGTGGGGCTCGACCGAGACCGCGCCGTCGGCGGCCGCGGTGCACTATCACATCGAGCGCGCGGGCGTGATCGGCCTGCCCAATCCGGGCTGCGAGCTCAAGCTGGTGCCCGCCGCCGGCAAGCTCGAGGTGCGCGTGCGCGGGCCGCACGTCACGCCGGGCTACTTCCGGCGCGAAGACCTCACCCGCGCCGCCTTCGACGAAGAAGGCTTCTATCGCATCGGCGATGCGATGAAGTTCGCCGACCCGGCGGCGCCCGAAAAGGGCCTGGTGTTCGACGGGCGCGTGGCCGAGGACTTCAAGCTCTCCTCGGGCACCTGGGTGCACGTGGGCGCGGTGCGCGTGAAGCTCATCGCCGCCGGTAACCCCCTGATCCAGGACGCGGTGATCACCGGGCACGACCGTGACGAGGTCGGCGCGCTCGTCTTCCCCAGCCCGGCGGCGAAGGACCTGGCGCCGGAGGCGCTGCGCGCGAAGATCGCCCAGGCGCTCGGGTCGCTCGCCGCCGAGGGCGGCAGCTCGATGCACCCGACGCGCGCGCTGGTCACCGCCGACCCGCCCTCGATCGACGCCAACGAGATCACCGACAAGGGCTACATCAACCAGCGCGCGGTGCTGGAGCGGCGCGCCGCGCTGGTGGAGAAGCTGCACGCGAAGCGGCCCGATCCCGAGGTGATCACCGCCGCGGGCTGATACACGCGGGTTACAAGCAAGCAACGCATTGGGTATGGAACCCGGCCCGCACCGGGGCTAGGATCGCTTCCTCAGAAAGGAGGACCGACCATGCTCCAGGACCCCCGCGGCCTCGCCGTTTCCACCCGCGATGCCAAGGCGCTCGATGCCTACGGGCGCGCGCTGTACGCCTTCCACACCTACCGTGGCGACCCGATCGCCCCGCTCGACGAGGCGATCGGCCTCGACGCGGGCTTCGCC
>JBFFZT010000513.1:0-2122 GCA_041568535.1 Burkholderiales bacterium
ACCGCGACGCCACGCGCGCCATGGGGCTCATGCACCGCACCGCGCTGCCGCCGAACGGCGGCATGCTGTTCGTGTTCGACGAGCACGCCGTGCACTGCATGTGGATGAAGAACACGCCGTTGCCGCTGTCGGTGGCCTTCATCGACGAGACCGGCGCCATCATCAACATCGCCGACATGCAGCCGCACACCGAGGACTCGCACTGCGCGGCGCGACCGGCGCGCTACGCGCTCGAGATGGCGCAGGGCTGGTTCGCCGAGCGCGGCATCCGCGCAGGCTTTCGCCTGCGCGGTCTGGACCAGCTAAAACCGCGTTAGCGCGAGGAGGGGGTAACGGGGGAACCTTGCGGTTCCCCTGTTCCGAGTTACAGCCCGCCGTTTTGCTGCGCCACCATGCAGTAGAGCATGGGGATCGACAGCAGCGTATTGAGGCGCGAGGTCATGCCGGCCTTCTTCGCCGCGGCCGCCTTCTCCTCGGCGCCGACCTGCACCATGCCGAGCGCCTTCTTCTGGTTCGGCCAGATGATGAACCAGACGTTGAACGCCATGATCAGGCCGAACCACATGCCGATGCCGATGGCGGTGAACGGGCGCTGCAGCGACAGCGCCTGCACCAGGTAGCCGTTCATGGTGCCAAGGATCAAGCCAGTGACGATGGTGGCGAGCGCCGACCAGCGGAACCAGAACAGCGCCTCGGGAGCGATCACCTTGCTGATGGCGGGTTTGTGCTCGTCCGGGATCTTGGGCATCGACGGCGTCTGCACGAAGTTGAAGTACCAGAGCAGCCCGATCCACATGACGCCGGAGAGCACGTGCAGCCAGCGCATGAAGAACGCCCACCAGGCATGGCTCGACAGGTTGACCCAGGCGCCGGTCGCCTGCCCCACGATGAGCAGAATGACCACCAGCAGGACGATGCCCGCGATGATCGTGCGGTTGAGGGATTGCAGTATCGCGCCCATGGAAATCTCCTTTGCGTGCTTATGGTTAAGGGCGAAAAAAGTCTAGCATAGCTAGTGTCCGAGGATCTGGCTGAGGAACAGCTTCGCGCGGTCGGTCTGCGGCGCCTCGAAGAAGGTCTTCGGCGCCCCGGACTCGACGATCTCGCCCTGGTCCATGAACACCACCCGGTCGGCCACGGTGCGCGCGAAGCCCATCTCGTGCGTCACCACCAGCATCGTCATGCCTTCCTGCGCGAGCTCGATCATGACGTCGAGCACCTCTTTGATCATCTCCGGGTCGAGCGCCGAGGTCGGCTCGTCGAACAGCATCACCTTGGGCCTCATGGCGAGCGCGCGGGCGATGGCGACGCGCTGCTGCTGGCCGCCGGAGAGCTGCGCCGGGTACTTTGCCGCCTGCTCGGCGATGCGCACGCGGTTCAGGAGCTGCATGGCGAGTTCCTCGGCGTCCTTCTTCGGCATGCGCCGCACCCAGATCGGCGCGAGGGTGAGGTTCTCCAGCACCGTCAGGTGCGGGAACAGGTTGAAGCTCTGGAACACCATGCCGACCTCGCGGCGAATCGCCTCGATCGCCTTCAGGTCCTCGGCCAGCTCGATGCCGTCGACGACGATGCGGCCCTCCTGGTGCGATTCCAGGCGGTTGATGAGGCGCACCAGCGTCGACTTGCCCGAGCCGGACGGGCCGCAGATGACGATCTTCTCGCCCTGCGCCACCGACAGGTCCACGTTCTTCAGCACGTGGAACGCGCCGAACCACTTGTTGACGCCCTTGATCTCGATCATCGGCTGGGCCACGGTCAGTTCTCCCTGAGATAGTGCGCCCGGCCGCGCGCCAGCTCCCGCTCCAGGTTCTGGCTGTACTGCGACATGGCGTAGCAGAAGGCGAAATACACGAGCGAGGCGAAGATGTAGGCCTCGACGCCAAAGCCGGTCCAGGCCGGCTCGGCGATCGACACCTTGATCGAGGTGAGCAGGTCAAACAGGCCGATGATCACCACCAGCGACGTGTCCTTGAAGAAGCCGATGAAGGTGTTCACCAGCGGCGGGATGGACACGCGCAGCGCCTGCGGCAGCACGATCAGCAGCGTCGACTTCCAGTACGACAGGCCCATAGCGTCGGCAGCCTCGTACTGGCCCTGCGGCACCGCCTGCAGGCCGCCGCGC
>JBFFZT010000514.1:0-2112 GCA_041568535.1 Burkholderiales bacterium
GAAGTCGACGTGCGCCGTGATGTCCTGCAGGCCCGGGTGGAAGAACGGGTCGCCGTGCGCGCGATGGCGGTAGTGGCACATGAGCGTGCCCATGGCGCGCTGCGGGTGGTAGTACTCGCGCTCGGGAAAGCCGTAGTCGATGACGAACAGCGCGCCGCGCTCCAGGCGCGGCGCGAGCAGCTTCATCCAGGCGCGCGCCATGAGGCCGATCTCGCTTTCGTACGGCACGGGAACGGCGAGCCGGCGCGCTGCCTCGCGCAGCTCGCCCGCCGCGGGGCGCTCGGCCCAGGCGAGCGCGCCGTCGACGAGGCGCACGCCGCGCTCCATCACGCCCTCGCGCCGCCAGGCGAGCGCGTGCACCGGCATGGCGTCGGCGACCTCGTTCGCCAGCATCACGCCGCGAAAGCGCTCGGGCAGCCGCTCGAGCCACTGCGCGCGCGCGCCCAGGCGCGCGCGCTGGCGCGCCGCGAGCTCGGCGCTGGTCTCGAGGATCAGGTAGGGCGCGGGCCCGAGCTCCTCGAGCAGCGCCGCGGCGAGCGCGCCGCTGCCGGCGCCGCACTCGAGGATCGCCTCGCCGGGCTCGAGCAGCGCGCCGATCTGGCGCGCGAGCGTGCGCGCGAAGAGCGTGCCGAGCTCGGGCGCGGTGGCGAAGTCGCCGGCGGCGCCGAGCTTGGCCGCGCCGCCCGCGTAATAGCCCTCGCCCGGCGCGTGCAGCGCGAGCTCCATGTAGCGCGCGAAGCCGAGCCAGTTGTCGCCGGCCTCGATCTCGGCGCGAATGCGCGCGACGAGCCGCGCGCTCGCGGCGCGCGCATCGGCGTCGGGCTCGGGCAGCATGCGGCGAATTTAACCTAGAATCCCCGGGGTGACGGACGCTTCTCTCGAGAGCAAGGTGGCGCTGGTGACGGGCGCCGCGCGCCGCGTGGGCGCGGCGATCGCGCGGCGCCTGCACGAGGCGGGCGCGAGCGTCGTCATCCACTATCGCGGCGCCGAGGCCGATGCCACGCAGCTGGAAAAGGACCTCAACGCGAAGCGCCCCGGCAGCGCCCTCAAGGTGAAGGGCGATCTGCTCGCGCCGGTCGCGCCGCAGGCGCTGATCGGCGCCGCGCTGCAGCGCTTCGCGCGCCTGGATTTCCTCGTCAACAACGCTTCGGCCTTCTACCCCACGCCGCTCGGCGAGATCGAGGCGAGCCACTGGGAGGAGCTCATCGGCTCCAACCTGCGCGCGCCGCTGTTTCTCGCGCAGGCGGCGGCGCCGCAGCTCGCGCTGGCGGGCGGGGCCATCGTCAACATCGCCGACATCCACGCCGAGCGCCCGCTCAAGGACTACGTGGTCTACAGCGTGGCGAAAGCGGGGCTGGTGGCGCTGACGCGCGCGCTCGCGCTCGAGCTCGCGCCGGGCGTGCGCGTGAACGCGGTGGCGCCGGGCGCCATCGCCTGGCCCGAGGACGGGCAGTTCGCGCCCGAAGAGAGAAAGCGCGTCGTCGCTGCGACGCCGCTCGCGCGCACCGGCGCGGCCGAGGACGTGGCGCAGGCGGTACACTTCCTGTGCGGCGCGCCCTTCGTCACCGGCCAGGTGCTGGCGGTGGACGGCGGCCGTTCCATCTTCCTCTGAGACACCCGATGCACGTCGTCCATCTGCAGCGCGATCCGCGCAAAGACGCCTACGAGGCCGGCAAGCTCGCCAAGCGCCTGCGCCGCCAGGTCGGCGAGGCGATCGCCGACTTCGGCATGATCGAGGCGGGCGACCGCGTCATGGTGTGCCTCTCGGGCGGCAAGGACAGCTACGCGATGCTCGATGTGCTGATGGCGCTGCGCGAAAAGGCGCCCGTGCCTTTCGAGCTCGTCGCCGTCAACCTCGACCAGAAGCAACCGGGCTTCCCCGAGCACGTGCTGCCGCAGTACCTGCAAAAGCTCGGCGTGCCGTTCCGCATCGTCGAGCAGGACACCTACTCGGTGGTGAAGCGCGTGCTGCCCGAGGGCAAGACGATGTGCTCGCTGTGCTCGCGCCTGCGCCGCGGGGTGCTGTACCGCGTCGCGGGCGAGCTCGGCGCCACCAAGATCGCGCTCGGGCACCACCGCGACGACATCCTCGCCACGTTCTTCCTCAACCTC
>JBFFZT010000515.1:0-2106 GCA_041568535.1 Burkholderiales bacterium
AGCCGAGCTTGCGGCGCCGCGCGAGGTAGGGATCGCGCCACTTGGTCGGGTAGTACTCGAACTCGCGCTTCCAGCCGTCCTCGCCGACGCGCAGGAACTCTTCATGCATCGCTTTGGCAAGGCGATCACGCGCTTCGCCCGCGACCACGTACACCTTCCACGGCTGGATGTTGGTGCCCGAGGGCGCTCGGCTGGCGAGCGCAAGGATGCGCTCCACCGTCTCACGCGGTACAGGATCGGGCTTGAATGCGCGCAAGCTGCGCCGCGTCAGGATGGCTTCCTCGACGCTGCGCGCGACAGCCCCGGCGGCGAAAGGCAGCGCGCCCCGCGCCGGGTCGTGGGTCGTCAGTTCCATCGAGCGATAATACCCAACATGGATGCCCGCCTGCAGTCCGCGTTCGCTGCGCTCGTCGGCGACAAGCACGTGCTCACCGAGCCGCGCGACACGGCGCCCTATACCCGCGACTGGCGCCGGCAGTACAGCGCGCCTGCGGAGTGCGTGCTGCTGCCGGCGCGCACCGCGGAGGTTGCCGCGGTGGTTGCCCTTTGCGCGCGCGAGGGCATCGCCGTGGTTCCCCAGGGCGGCAACACCGGCCTTTCGGGCGGCTCGGTGCCGAGCGGCGCGCGCCGCGAAGTGGTGCTTTGCCTGAAGCGGCTCAACCGCATTCGCGCCATCGACGCGCTGAACGACACGCTGACGGCGGAGGCCGGGTGCGTGCTCGCCGACGTGCAGCGCGCGGCCGACGCCGCGGGGCGCCTGTTCGCGCTCTCGCTCGCCGCCGAAGGCAGCTGCCAGATCGGCGGCAATCTGTCGACCAACGCGGGCGGCGTCAACGTGCTGCGCTACGGCAACGCCCGCGAGCAGGTGCTCGGGCTGGAAGTGGTCTTGCCGGACGGCCGTGTGTGGGATGGGCTGCGCGCGCTGCGCAAGGACAACACCGGCTATGACTTGAAGCAGCTGTTTCTCGGCGCGGAAGGCACGCTCGGCGTGATCACGGCCGCGGTGCTCAAGCTGCATCCGAAGCCGGCGGCGCAGGCCACCGCCTGGATCGGGCTCGCCAGCCCGGCGCACGCCGTGGAGCTGCTCGCGCACCTGCGCCAGCGCCTGGGCGAGCGCATCAGCGCTTTCGAGCTCGTGTCGCGCCGCTGCCTGGAGGCGGTGCTGGCGCACGACAAGGCGGCGCGCGATCCCCTGCCGCAGGCGCACGCGTGGTACGTGCTCGCCCAGGTCGACCAGGCGCTCGAGCCCGAGGTGCTCGCCGCGGCGCCCCAGGTCGAGGACGCGGCGCTCGCCGCGAGCGCGGCACAGGCCACGGCGCTGTGGCGCATCCGCGAAGCGATTCCCGATGCGCAGTTCGCCAACGTCAAGCACGACGTGTCGGTGCCCGTATCGCGCGTTCCCGACCTCATCGAGCGCGCGGACGCAGCGCTGCAGTCCGCCTTTCCCGGCGCGCCGATCTACGCCTTCGGCCACATCGGCGACGGCAATATCCACTACAACGTGGGCGACGAGGCGCTGCTGGCGCGCCGCGAGGAGGTGCACCGCGCGGTCTACGGCGTCGTCGCCGCGCTCGGCGGCTCGATCTCCGCCGAGCACGGCCTCGGCCAGATGAAGCGCGAGGCGATCCGGCGCCACAAGGACGCGCTGGAGCTGGAGCTGATGGGCGCGCTGAAGCGCGCCTTTGACCCGCAGGGCCTGATGAACCCCGGCAAGGTGCTCTAGGGCACGCGCTCGAAGGCGAGCGCCGCGCGCGCGCCGCCCTCGAGCATTTCGCCCGCGATGCGCTCGCCGAGCACGCGGCCTTGGAACGCGAAGCCCTCGCCGGCGATCGCGATGTCCGCGCCGCGCAGGCGCGCCGAGCGCACGCCGAGCGCTCGCCCGTCACGCAGCACCTCGACCTCGATTCTCTGGAAATCCTGCAGCACGCGCAGCTCCCAGCCGTGCCCCGCGCGCCACGCGCCGCGCGCCTGCGCCGGAACGACGTAGAGAAAGATGCGACTCGTGTCGCCCTGGTTCGGATGCGGCCGCTCCAGGCGCACCGTTTCCGCCTGCTCGTACGGCCAGTTCGGCAGGGCGAAGGCATGCGACACGACGCGCGCGCCGCC
>JBFFZT010000516.1:0-2092 GCA_041568535.1 Burkholderiales bacterium
CGTTCGACATAGTGGAAGGCCGGGTTCCAGATCAGCGAACCGAAGCCGAAGATCCAGACGCGCTCGGGCCGCGGCGCGGTCGCGAGCATCTGCTTGATGCTCTGCGTGCGCTCCTCCGGCGTCATGAACCGAACGTTCGGCCCGAGCGAGGCCTTCGCCGACTCGTGC
Source organism: Burkholderiales bacterium (assembly GCA_041568535.1). Lineage (GTDB taxonomy): Bacteria > Pseudomonadota > Gammaproteobacteria > Burkholderiales > SG8-39 > JAABQT01. Next base: position 169 of record JBFFZT010000516.1, read on the forward strand.
AGCGTGCCGTCGAGAATGGTGTCGCGCGTGAGCTTGAGGCTCGACACAGTCCTGCTCGAGGGCCCTAGATCAGCTTGCGCAGCACGTGCCTACGGTTACGGGTGAAGGGCCGCACCTGCTTCGGCCAGCGTCCTTCCTCGACCGCCTTGCCCCACGCCTCGCTCGTCAGCACGTCGGGGCTCTCGAGCTCGTAGATCGCGCTATAGCGCGGCTCGCCTTCGGCGACGATCGTCTTTTTCTCACCGCCGATGTACATCGCGAGCGGCACGCTCACCGCGCGCTTGATCGACACCACGCCCGGCACCTTGAGCAGCATCGGCACGTGCTCAGTGTCGTAGACCTCGTTGAACAGCGCCTCCTTGTCCGGGTCGACGTCCATGCTCGCGGTGAAGACGTACTTTGCTTTGCCTGCCATCTTTGCGTCCTCCTTCAGCGCTTCAGCGGAAAAAACTCGGCCGGCTTCATCAGCCGGTTGGTCTGCGAGACGAGCGCGCCGAGCTTTGCGCTCTCCTCGGTATAGGCGATCCACTCGGGGTCGGCCCACATCGCGGCGCGGCGCTTCTCGCGGTCGGCGGCGTCCTGGTAGGCCCAGATGTGGATGTACTGGTTGACGTCGCCGGTCTCGGTGAGCAGAAACGCGAAGGGCTGGCCGAGATTGCGCGTCTGAGGGCCCTTGCCGAGCCTCTCGTAGATCGCGAGGTGCTTCTTGATGGTGCCGGGGCGGCAGGTATAAGTACGGACGTCGAGCAGCATGCAGGTTCCTTCGTGGTGGTGGGTCGGGTGTTCGTATTGTGCGCGAAGCGCGCTCAGCCGGGCACGATGCGCGTGCCCGCCTTGCCGGCGAGCGCCGGCGCGAGGTGCGGCGGATCGGTGATGATGCCCTCGGCGCCGCCGCCTTCGAGAAACTCGATCACCGCGCCGACCTTCGGGCCCATGCTGCCCTTGTCGAACTGCTCGGCATCGTAGAGCTTCTTCGCCTCGGCGAGCGTCAGGCGGTCGAGCCAGCGCTGCGTCGGCTTGCCGTAATCGAGCGCCACGCGCTCGACCCCGGTGGCGATCACGAGTCGATCGGCGCCGAGCTCGCGCGCGAGCAGGCTCGAGGCGGTGTCCTTGTCGATCACCGCCTCCATGCCCTGGAGATCGCCCTGGTCGTCGCGCATCACCGGGATGCCGCCGCCGCCGCAGGCGATCACCACGTAGCCCTCGCCCACCAGGTGGCGGATCACCGCCAGGTCGACGATCGCCTTCGGCTTCGGCGAAGGCACCACACGGCGCCAGCCGCGGCCAGGATCCTCCTTCACCTGCCAGCCGAGATCGGCGGCGCGCTTTTTCGCGGTGGCCTCGTCCATCGGCGAGCCGATCGGCTTGGTCGGATTACGAAAGCCTGGATCGTCCTGGTCGACCAGCACCTGCGTCACCACCGCGGCGGCCTCGCGCTTCAGGCCGCGGCGGCGGAATTCGTTGCGCAGCGCTTTGACGAACATGTAGCCGAGCGCGCCCTGCAGGTCGGCGCCCGCGTAGTCCATCGGCACCGGAATCACCTCGTGCAGCGCGAGCTCGGAGCGGCGCAGGATGAAGCCCATCTGCGGCCCGCTGCCGTGCGTGAAGACGACGCGCCAACCGGCTTCAAGCATATCGACGACGTAGCGCACCGTCTCGGCGGCGGTGTCGTACTGGTCGGCGATGGTGCGGTGCTGCTCGTCGCGGATCAGCGCGTTGCCGCCGACGGCGACGACTGCGAGCCTGGACGGTGCGGTCATGGGGCCTTCCCCTTCACCTCGGCATCGAGCGCGGCGAGCGCGCGCGTGAAACAGGCGAGCGGCGCGCGCGTCAGCCCGGCGCCGATCTGCCCGATGCCGGCGTCGCGGTGCGCGATGCCGGTATTGATCACCGGCTCGATGCCAGTGTCGATCACCTTGCGCAG
>JBFFZT010000517.1:0-2079 GCA_041568535.1 Burkholderiales bacterium
AGGCGCGCACCGGCGAGACGCCGATGCCGAGCGCGAGCGGGATCCCGACCATGCCCTCGTGCCCCACCAGTCCGACTTCGAGCGCGCTGCGGTGGTCGACGACCGTGAGCAGCGAGACCACCGACCCGCCCGGAAAGTAGACGTCGCGCATCGCGTCGCCGGGCTCGTAGAGCACGTCGCCGAAGACGAGCGCCACCGGCGCGAGGCTGGGCGCAAGCTGCAGGTACGCCGCGCGCGGCAGCGCGGCGAGCAGGCGGTTGGCGAGCATGCGCCATTGTCGGCAGCGTCGCGGCGCGCGTATGTTCGCGCGCGCACATAGCGGCGCTTTATCGCGCGGGCGCGACGGCGGCGAGCAGCCGGTCGTACTCGCGCTTGACCACCGCGTAGCACTCGCACACGCGCGCTTCGAGCCCCGGCCGGTCGAGCACCACGATGCGCCCGCGCCGGTACTCGATCAGCCCCTGCGCCTGGAGCTTGCCGGCCGCCTCGGTGACGCCTTCGCGGCGCACGCCGAGCATGTTGGCGATCAGCTCCTGGGTCATGCGCAGCTCGCTGGAGGAAAGCCGGTCGAGCATCAGCAGCAGCCAGCGGCACAGCTGCTGCTCCACCGCGTGGTGGCGGTTGCACACCGCGGTCTGGGTCATCTGGGTGATCAGCGCCTGGGTGAAGCGCAGCAGCAGGTGCTGCAGCTCGCCGCGCGCCTCGAACTGGCGCTTCAGCACCGCCGCGCGCACGCGGTAGCCGTGGCCGGCGCTCTGCACGACGGCGCGGCTCGGCGTGGTCTCGCCGCCCATGAAGAGCGAAATCCCGACCAGGCCTTCGCGGCCGGTGACCGCGATCTCGGTCGAGGCGCCGCTCTCGAGCACGTAGAGCAGCGACACGATGCTGTCGGTCGGGAACACCACGAAGCCCTGCAGGCCGCCGGACTCGTAGACCGCCAGCCCGAGCGGCATGGCCATCGGCTCCAGGTGCGGCAGCAGCGCCTCGTAGTCGGCATCGGGGAGCGACGCGAGGAGGCGGTTGGCCCTCGGCTGCAGGCGGCTGGCGCTGCGCGGCTTGACCACCGGACCATGCTACGCGCATCCGCGCGCCGGCGCACGCGCCTTATGTACGGCAGCGCACAGAAGGCCCCGCGTAATGCGCGCACCCTGCAATGACCGAAGCGCCGCGGCGCCTGCGCCGCGCCTTCATCCACGAATCGAGGACCTGCCATGAAAATTCCTGCCAATACAGAGCCGTTCCTGTGGGGCGTCGGCGTCGGCGCCATCGTGCTCGCCGTCATCGGTTTCAACTTCGGCGGCTGGATGACCGGCTCCACGGCCGAGCAGCATGCCAGGGTGAGCGCCGAGCAAGCGAAGGTCGCGGTGCTCGCCCCGATCTGCGTCGCCCAGTTCCAGAAGGACCCCAATGCCAAGGCGAGCCTCACCGCGCTGATGGCCGCGGACCGCTGGGAGCAGAGCGACTACGTGCGCAAAGGCGGCTGGGCGACGATGCCCGGCGGCACCGCCGGCGAGTCGAACCGCGACGTCGCCGAGGAATGCGCGAAGGTGCTCGCCAAGCGCGACGTGTAAGCGCGCCGCTTCAGGAAGCGCCGGAGGCCGCGCGAGACTTGGCCTCCAGCGCTTCCCAGCGCTCGAGCTTCTCCAGCAGCAGCGCCTCGATCTCCTCGGCGCGCCGGCTGTCCTCCTTCAGCGCCTCCGCCCCCTGCTTGAAGTATTCCGGGGCGCTCATCTTCTCCCGCAGCGCCTTCTGCTCCGCCTCCAGGGCTTCGATCTCCCCGGGCAGTGCCTCCAGCTCGCGCGTCTCCTTGTAGGAAAGCTTCGCCCGGCTCTTTTCGCGCGCGGCCGTCTTCGCCGCCGCCTTCTCCTCCACCGCCGCCGCGGGCCGCTGCCGCACCCAATCCGAATACCCGCCCGCGTACTCCTTCCACTTGCCGCCGCCTTCCGCCGCCAAGGTCTGGGTGACGACGTTGTCGAGGAACGCCCGGTCGTGGCTCACGAGCAGCAGCGTGCCTTCGTAGTCCTGCAGCGCCGCCTCCAGCAGCTCGAGCGACTCGATGTCCAGGTCGTTCGTCGGCTC
>JBFFZT010000518.1:0-2075 GCA_041568535.1 Burkholderiales bacterium
CGACCTGCCCGCCGGGCGCACCGGCAAGGCCGACCGCGGGCGCTTCGCGGCGATGCTCGAAGCGGGTGAGCTGGCGCCGGCCGAATGACCTTCAGGGAGACGACCCGATGAGCGAATTCCAGAACATCCGCGTCAGCAGCGAGGCGGGCGTGGCGCAGATCGAGCTGCACCGGCCCGAGCGGGTCAACGCGCTCAACAAGGCGATGCTGCTGGAGATCAACGCGGCGCTCGATGTGCTCGAGGCGGACGCCGGGGTGCGCGTGATCGTGCTCACGGGCGCCGGGCGCGGGTTCTCGTCGGGGTTCGACCTGAAGGAGCAGATGGAGCGGCGCCCCGAAGGCGCGAAGGTGTGGCGCGAGGTGCTGGACCTGGATTTCTCCACCACCCTGCGCTTCTGGGATTCGCCCAAGCCGACCATCGCCGCCCTCCACGGCGCGTGCATGGCCGGCGCCTTCGAGATGGCGCTCGCCTGCGACATTTCGGTGTGCTCACGCGACGCGGTGTTCGGCGAGCCGGAGCTCAAGTTCGGCGCCGGCATCGTCACGCTGCTGCTACCGTGGATGGTGGGGCCGAAAGCGGCCAAGGACATCATCCTCACCGGCGACGATACGGTGAACGCGGAGCGCGCGCTCGCGCTCGGCATCGTCAGCCGCGTGGTGCCCGAAGGCGAGCACCTGAGCACGGCGCTGCGCATCGCGCGCCAGATGGCGGTGATCGACCCCGACCTGGTGCGCGACACGAAGAAGGCGCTCAACCGCAGTTACGAGATCCAGGGCATGCGGGCTGCGCTCGACACGGCACTCGACATCGACCACGCCATCGAGTCGCACGGCTCGCCCGACAAGCGCCAGTTCATGGACATCGCGCGCGACAAAGGCCTGAAAGCCGCGCTCGCCTGGCGCGAGGCGCGCTTCAAGGTCTAGTCACTGCTTCACCGACAGTACGCCGTCTCCGTTCAATTGCGTCGCGAACCCGGCGCGGCGCAGGCGCTTTGCCACCTCGCTGGGCACGTCGCGCCCGCTGGTCAGCTTGTTCGGCGACCCGGTGTAGTGGAACAGCTTGCCTTTGCGCCTGAGAACCCGCGCCAGCTGGTCGTAGAAGGCCTGCGCATAGAGCTCGCCGGCGATGCCGAAGCGCGGCGGATCGTGCAGGATCGCGTCGAACGAAGCGTCGGGCAGCGCGCCGATGCTCGCGGCGACGTCAGCCTCGATGAGCGATAAGCCGGCGCCGGTCGCGGGCGACCAGGGATTGAGGCCGCGCAGCCAGATCACGTCGGGGTTCTTCTCGTAGGACTGCACCCGGCTCGCCCCGCCGCGCAGGCACCAGGCGGCGAAATAGCCCAGGCCACCGCAGGTATCCAGGATCGACTTGCCGCGCGGCGCGATCAGGCCGACCTTGCGCTCGGCGTCCGCGTACGGCGAGCCCTGCGCCGTGGGCAGCATCTTGATGCCGTCGATCTCGAACGTCGGCGGCCCCCATGCGGTGGGCACCAGCTTGATCAGCGACGTGGTGAAGCGCGCCGCGGGCTCGAACGCCGCGCCCGACCAGTAGTAGACCGTTCTGTCCTTGCCGGCCTCAAGGTACGGAAAGCGCCGGCCCTGCCAGGTCCAGTCCGCCGCGCCGAGCTCGACGCGGGTCTGCGAGCGCTCGAGATCCAGCGAGCATTCCAGTGTCGTCGCTCCCGCGCGCAGCGCGGCGCGCATTGCCTGGTGCACCGCGAGCGTCAGCAGCGGATCCATTACCGGCTAACGGCGGTTGAGCGTCCAGTCGAACGCCTCGTAGCGCAGCTTGAGGTGCTCGAGGTTGCGCTCGGCACGCTCGAGTGCGGCGTCGTCGAGCCGGCCGAGGACGAATTCGAGCACGCCGCGCTCGCCGCCGAAATCCGCCGCGTACCACTGCAGCAGCTTCGGCAGCTGCATCGTGCTGCCGTCGGGCGCCACCTGCGTCGTGCGCCTGACGTACTGCTCGGCGGCCTGCTCGAGCTGCTCGTCCAGCCTGCCGCCCTCGAACACGCGGAATGCAGGCGACGAACGCGCGCCGCGGAACAGGGCGAAGTGCACGCGCTCGTCGAAGGC
>JBFFZT010000519.1:0-2074 GCA_041568535.1 Burkholderiales bacterium
CAAGTGATATCGAGCCCCGCGTGCACCTTGTGCTGCGCGGCGAGCACCGCACCGATCCAGCCGAAGTACGCCGGAAAGCCGTGCAGCGGCTTCAGCCGCAGATCAAAATCCCACTCGCCTTCGAAATCGCGGTGGATGCTGCGGATGTAGACGGGCTTCAGCGCCTTCGGATCATTGAGAAACGGAAACGCCTGCCCCGTGAGCGCTGCCATGCCGAGTTGCGCGCGCTTCAACGGCGTCACCTTCCAGTCGAAGAACGGGCTGTTCAGCCATAGTGAAGTAATCTGCTCGCGCCGCGCGCCGCGGTGCGCGTAAAGCGCACACACCAGCCCGCCCGTCGAATGCCCGGCAAGCAGCACCGGCGCGCCGATCTCATCGATCGCCGCCGTGATGTCGGCGTCGTACTCCGCCATGTCCTTGCAGAAGCACGGATGCTGGTGCTCGAGCAGCGAACGGCCGTGCTTGCGCAGGTCGAGGGCATGGAAGGCGTAGCCCTCGGCTGCAAACCGATCCGCCATGTGGCGCTGGAAGAAGTAATCCACGAAGCCGTGCACGTAGAGCACCGCCCCGCGCGGCGCATCGCCCGCCGGCAGGCGCACCAGCGTCGCCACCACGCGCCCGTCGTAGTCGTCGGGAAACTCGATCGTTTTCGCCTCGAACCCCGGCAGCAGCCGGTCGGGCTGCCAGTCACTCATGGCGCGAGAGCGCCCAGGCCACGTGCTCGCGCACCAATGCCGAGGGGTGGTCGGCGCGCGCGCGCAGCGCCGCGACGACTGCCGGGGTCGTGGGCGCGTTGCCGAGGCCCACGGCGAGGTTGCGCAGCCAGCGCTCGTAGCCGATGCGCCGGATCGGCGAGCCGGCCATGCGCTCGCCGAACTCGGCCTCGCTCCAGGCAAACAGCTCGACCAGCGAGGCGCGATCCAGGCCGTTGCGCACCGCGAAGTCCGGTTCCCGCGTCGTCTGCGCAAACGAGTTCCACGGGCACACCGCCTGGCAGTCGTCGCAGCCGTAGACGCGGTTGCCGATCAGCTCGCGAAATTCCTCGGGAATGCTCCCCTTCAGCTCGATGGTGAGGTACGAGATGCAGCGGCGCGCATCGAGCTGATAGGGAGCGCGGATCGCCTGCGTCGGGCAGACGTCGATGCACTTCGTGCAGGTGCCGCAATGCTCCGTGACCGGCGCGTCGGCCGGCAGCGGCAGGCTCGTGTACACCTCGCCGAGGAAGAACCACGAGCCCGCTTCGCGCGACAGCAGCAGCGTGTGCTTGCCGCGCCAGCCGATGCCCGCTTTCGCCGCGAGCTCCACTTCCATCACCGGCGCCGAATCGGCGAATACGCGGTGCCCGAAGGGGCCGGCTTCGGTTTCGATGCGGTCGCACAGCTTCTGCAATCGCCCGCGCAGCACCTTGTGGTAGTCGCGCCCGCGCGCATAGCGCGAGATGTCGGCGCGCAGTGGGTCGTCCACCTCCTCCCCCAGCGACGGCGCGTAGTCCATGCGGCAGCAAATGACGCGTACCGTGCCCGGCACCAGCTCCGCCGGGCGCGCGCGGAGCGCGCCGTGGCGCGCCATATAATCCATCTCGCCGTGCCAGCCCCTGCCGAGCCACTCGCCGAGCCGGTTTTCCGCGGCGGCGAGGTCGGGTTCCGCGATCCCCACCGCCTGGAAGCCGAGCTCGCCGCCCCATTGCTTGATCCGCGCCGCGAGCGCGCCGTAGTCCATGGGCCCCGAGTCTAGCCTCGAGCTTCCCGACGAGCGGGCCACGCTGCGCCTGGGCGCGGCGCTCGCCGCCGGCGTCGCGCCGGGGCGCGTCATGCACCTCTCGGGCGAGCTCGGATCGGGCAAAACCACCCTGGTGCGGGGGCTGCTGCGTGAACTGGGTCACGCCGGCAGGGTGAAGAGCCCCACCTACCCCCTGGTTGAACTTTATGTCGTTTCAAGATTAAACTTGTATCACTTTGATTTTTATCGTTACAAAGATCGGAGCGAATGGCTGGAATCGGGCTTCAGGGACTACTTCAACGCACAGTCGGCCTGCATCGTGGAATGGCCGGAGCGCGCGGGCGGCTTGCTGCCG
>JBFFZT010000520.1:0-2067 GCA_041568535.1 Burkholderiales bacterium
ACACCGAGAAGGCGGCGCTGTTCGCGCTGCTCGATGCGCCGAAGAACACCGGCATGACGCTCACCGAGTCCTACGCCATGCTGCCGGCGGCCGCCGTGTCGGGCTTCTACCTGTCGCATCCGGACGCGCGTTACTTCGCGGTCGGTCGGGTCGGCCGCGACCAGGTCGAGGACTATGCGCGGCGCAAGGGCATGACCCTGGAAGAGGCCGAGCGCTGGCTCGCGCCGTATCTCGCCTACGACCCCGAGCAGCAGGCGCAGGCGGCGTAGCTATAATGCGGCGCGAATTGCAACCGGAGGCATGACATGGGCAAGGGCGACAAGCGAACGCGGCGCGGCAAGATCTACAAGGGCAGCTACGGCAAGAAGCGCCCGCACCGCGAGAAGAAGGCGCAGAAGAAGTCCTGAGCCCCAAGCTCCTCATCGTCCTGGGCGCGCTGCTCGCGGCCGCAGGCGTCGTACTGGGCGCGTTCGGCGCCCACGCGTTGAAGGCGCGCCTGCCGGCCGAGCTGCTGGCAGTCTGGAATACCGGCGTGCAGTACCACCTGTGGCACGCGCTCGGCATGATCCTCGTCGGCCTCGCCGCGGCCGTCGTTCCCGACGGGCCTTTGCTGCGTGCCGCCGGGCTGCTGCTCCTTGCGGGGATCGTGCTGTTCTCGGGCAGCCTCTACGCGCTCGCGCTCGGCGCGCCGAAGTGGCTCGGCGCGGTGGCGCCGCTCGGCGGCACGGCGCTGGTCCTCGGCTGGCTCGCGCTCGTCGCGGCGGCGCTGCGCGCCTAGAGCGCGACGTACTGCGACAGCGGCCACTCGGCGAGCGCGCGGCGCAGCGCGGGCGCGTGGGTTGCGTCCATCAGCTCGATCTGCACGCCCGGCGGACGTTCCTCGCGGATGAGGCGCGCGAGCTCCACCTGCATCTGCACCCGCCCGACGCAGCAGGGGCAAGCGCGGGGCCGCAGGCGCACCCACCCTGCCGGCGGCTCGCCGCCGACGCTCGATACACGCACCGGCACGCGGCTCACTTGCGCCAGAACGACGGGGTCAGCACCACCAGCAGGGTGAACAGCTCCAGGCGCCCGAGCAGCATGGCGAAGGAGCACACCCAGGTTTGGAAGTCGTTCAGCACCGCATAGGTCGAGGCCGGCCCGACCTGCGCCAGGCCCGGGCCGGTATTGTTGAGCGAGACCACGGCCGCCGAGAACGCCGTCACCACGTCCGCCCCGCTGAGCGTCAGCAGCAGTGTGAAGGTGATGATGCTCGAGACGTACACGAAGACATAGGCGAGCACCGCAAACACCACGTTGTTCTCCACCAGCTGGCCACCGAGCTTCACCGGGTTGGTGACACGCGGATGGATGATGCGCAGCAGCTCGCGGAAAATCTGCTTGAACAGGATCTGCGCACGGATCATCTTCATGCCGCCGCCGGTGGAGCCCGAGCAGCTGACGAAGCTGCACAGGAACAGCATCCACAGCGGCGCGAAGATCGGCCACAGGTTGAAGTCCGTGTTCGAGTAGCCGGTGGTCGTGGCGATGGAAACGACGTTGAAGGCGGCGTAGCGCAGCGCGGTCGCAAAATCCGGGTACACCTGGGTCCAGACCAGATAGGCTGCGATGCCCAGCACCGAAACCGCCACCACCAGGAGGAACACCTTGGCTTCCGGGTCGACCTGGTACACGCGCAGCGAGCGCCGGTGCCAGGCGAGGAAGTGGGTGGCGAAGTTGATCGCCGCCAGCAGCATGAACACGATCGCCACGGCCTCGATGCGCGGCGAGTTCCAGTACGCGTAGCTCGCGTCGTGCGTGGAAAAACCGCCCAGACCCACGGTCGTGAAGGCGTGCATGAGGGCGTCCAGCGGGACCATGCCGGCCCAGTAGTAAGCGAGCCCGCAGGCGACCGTCAGCGCGAAATAGACCAGCCACAGGCCCTTTGCCGTTTCGGCGATGCGCGGCGTGAGCTTGGTGTCCTTCATCGGCGTCGGCGTCTCGGCCTTGAACAGCTGCGAGCCGCCCACGCCGAGCAGCGGCATGATCGCCACCGCCAGCACGATCACCCCCATCCCGCCCAGCCAG
>JBFFZT010000521.1:0-2063 GCA_041568535.1 Burkholderiales bacterium
GAGCTGCGCGCGAAGCTCGACGTGCCGATCGCCGGCGGGGAGAACGAGTTCACCGCCTTCGGCTTCCGCTCGCTGCTCGAAGCGCGCGCCATCGACATCGCGCAGCCCGACGTCTGCGCCGCGGGCGGCTTTACCGCCTGGCGACACATCGCCGCGCTCGCGCGGGCGCACGGCGTGCAGGTCAATCCGCACGTGTGGGGATCCTCCGTCGGGCAGGTGGCGTCGCTGCACCTCATCTGCGCGCTGCCGGTGGCGAACCCTTCGCTGTTCGCCGACGAGCCGATCTTCGAATACGACTGCTCCTCGCACCCGTTCCGTGAAGCGCTCGTCGACAAGCCGCTCAGGCAGCGTGAAGGGTGGCTCGCGCGGCCCGAGGGGCCGGGCCTGGGCATCGAGGTCGACAGGAAAGCCCTGGAGCGCTTCCGTGCCTAGCGCGCCGCTGTCGCTCAACACGGCGACGGTGAAGGTGCAGTGGACGCTGGCGCAGGCGATCGAAGGCTGCGCCCGGCACGGCATCCGCGGCATCGCGCCCTGGCGCGACAAGCTGGCCGAGATGGGCGTGCAGCGGGCGGCGAGCGCGATCAGGGCGCACGGGCTCACGGTGACCGGCCTGTGCCGCGGCGGCTTCTTCACCGCCAAGGACTGGAAGGACGACAACCTGCGCGCGATCGACGAGGCGCACGCGCTCGGCGCGCAGTGCCTGGTGCTGGTGGTGGGCGGCCTGGAGCCCGGGTCGAAGGACCTGGCGCGCGCCCGCGACAAGGTGAAGGAAGGCATCGCCGCGGTCCTGCCGGCGGCGCGCCAGGCCGACGTGCCGCTCGCCATCGAGCCGCTGCACCCGATGCAGGCCGCCGATCGCGCCTGCGTCAACACGCTGGAGCAGGCGCTGGACCTCTGCGACGCGCTGGGCGAGGGGCTGGGCGTGGCGGTCGATGTCTACCACGTGTGGTGGGATCCGAAGCTCGAGCAGCAGATCCGGCGCGCCGGCAGGAAGCGCATCCTCGCGTACCACGTCTGCGACTGGCTGGTGCCCACGCGCGACCTGCTCAACGACCGCGGCATGATGGGCGACGGCGTCATCGACCTGGCGCGCCTCGGCGGCTGGGTCGAAGCCGCGGGCTACGCGGGGTTTCACGAGGTCGAGATATTCTCCGAGCGCGACTGGTGGCGCCGTGACGCGGACGAGGTGCTGCGGACCATGAAGGAGCGCTATCCGCGTGCGCGCTGACACGCAGGACTTGACGCGGATCAAAGCCGCGCGCATAACGCAGGCTAGGGTGGAGACATGAACGCCGCCGACATCATGGTGAAAGACGTAGTGACCGTGGGGCCCGACGCCCCGGTCATGGACATTGCCGCGCTCATGCTCGAGCGCCACATCAGCGGGCTGCCGGTGGTCGACGGCGACGGGCGCGTCCTCGGCATCGTCAGCGAGGGCGACCTGATCCGGCGGCCCGAGATCGAGACCGACCGGGTCAAGCTGGGCTGGCTGCGGCTGCTCGTGTCGGACGAGGCGCGCGCGCGCGACTTCGTCAAGCACCACGGGCGCACGGCGCGCGAGGTGATGACCCAGCCGGCGCTGAGCGTGGCCGTGGACACGCCGCTTGCCGAAGTGGTGCGGCTCATGGAGCGGCACCGCGTCAAGCGCTTGCCGGTGGTGGAGCGCGGCAAGCTCGCCGGCCTGGTGACGCGCACCGACCTGCTGCGCGCACTGGTTTCGCGTAAGTCGCCGCCCGTGGCAGAGCTGAAGGACGAAGAGCTGCGCGCACGCATCGACGCCATGCTGCGCCGCGAGGACTGGGCGTCCAGCGCCATGGTGCACGTGCGGGTCGAGAACGGCGTGGCGCAGCTCTGGGGTACGGTGGAATCGAAAGAGCAGCGCGAGGCGCTGCTCGTCGCAGTACGCGGCGTGCCCGGCGTGAAAGACGTGCAGCCGCATCTCGGGCGCGCGCTGCCGGGCTGAAATCGCGAGCCGGCGCGCCTCGGCTACGATGGCGGCGTGAGCGCGCCGTTTCCGATCGTCGATGCGCACCAGCATTTCTGGGACCTGCGCGTCAACTACC
>JBFFZT010000522.1:0-2061 GCA_041568535.1 Burkholderiales bacterium
TATCGGCGCGCGTAGAACTCGATGAAGCCGCCGGCCGCGAGTGCCCAGCACCCGAACAGGATGCGCAGCGCGCTCATGCGGCAAACATTTACTTGTTCTTGAACGAGGGCTTTCGCTTTTCGACGAAGGCGGCCATGCCTTCTTTCTGGTCTTCGAGCGCGAACATGGCGTGGAACAGGCGCCGCTCGAACAGCACACCCTCGGCGAGCGGCGACTCGTAGGCGCGGTTGACCGATTCCTTGGCCATCATCACCACCGGCAGCGAATAGGCGGCGATTCTCTCCGCCATCGCCATCGCCTCCTCCATGAGCTTGGCAGCCGGCACCACGCGCGACACGAGCCCGGCGTGCAGCGCCTCTTCGGCGCCGATCATGCGCGCGGTGAGGATCATGTCCATGGCGAGCGCCTTGGAGGTGAAACGCGGCAGGCGCTGCGTGCCCCCGGCGCCCGGCATGACGCCGAGGTTGATCTCGGGCTGGCCGAACTTGGCCGTGTCCGCGGCGATGGCGAGGTCGCACATCATGGCGAGCTCGCAGCCGCCGCCGAGCGCAAACCCGGCCACCGCGGCGAGCACCGGCTTGCGCATATTGCGGATGTGCTCCCAGTCGCGCGTGATGTAGTTCGAGCCGAAGGCATGCATGAAATCGAAGTCCTTCATCGCGGCGATGTCGGCGCCGGCGGCGAAGGCCTTTTCATTCCCCGTGATGACGATGCAGCCCACGCCCTCGTCGGCGGCGAACGCGTAGAGCGCCTTGGCGAGCTCCTGCATCAGCTGCGCGTTGAGCGCATTCATCTGCTTGGGGCGGTTGAGCGTCACCACGCCCACGCGCCCCTTCGTTTCAACGACGATCAGTTCGTAGCTCATTTGTTTCGCGCCTTCATTTCGGAAAGAGGGATCGAGCCCGGGATGTCGATGCGCTTGCGGCCCGGCTCCACCGCGGTGAGCGCCTCCACCCGCTTCATGGTCCGGGAACTGCGCTCGGCGAGCTTCTGGTAGAGGTGCATGTTGTCGGTCTTCCACGCCAGCTCCTCGGCCGTCAGCTCGCGCAGCACGCGCGCCGGGATGCCCGCGGCGAGCGCGCGCGCGGGAATCTTCGCTTCGGCCTTGACGAAAGCGAGCGCCGCCACCATCGCCTCCTCGCCCACCTCGGCGTTGTCGTTCACCACCGCGTTCATGCCGACGAGCGCGCCGCGCCGGATGACGCAGCCGTGCAGCACCGCGCCGTGGCCGATCGTCGCCTCGGGCCCGACCACCGTGTCCTTGCCGGGAAAGCCGTGCAGCATGCAGGTGTCCTGGATGTTGGCGCCTTCTTCCACCACGATGCGGCCGAAATCGCCGCGCAGGCAGGCGCCCGGCCCGACGTAGGCGCGCGCCGCGACGATCACGTCGCCCACCAGCACTGCACTTTCGTGCACGAACGCGGACGGGTCGACCACCGGCACGAGTCCGTCGATCGAGTACACCTGGGGCATGCCCCGGATTCTAGCGCCGCTGGTGTAAGCTTTCGCCATGCCTCCGGTGCTCGTTTCGACGGCCGACGGCGTGATGACCGTCACGCTGAACCGCCCCGACAAGCTGAACGCGTTCGTGCGCGAAATGCACGGGCTGCTGCGCGAGGCGATGACGCAGGCCGAGGGCGACGCGGGGGTGCGCGCGCTGCTGCTCACCGGCGCGGGCCGCGGCTTCTGCGCCGGGCAGGACCTGTCCGAGCGCGACATGAACGACCCGAACCTCGACCTCGGCGGCGGGCTGGATGCGAACTACAACCCCTTCATCCGCCGCCTGCGCGCGCTGCCCAAGCCCGTGGTGTGCGCGGTGAACGGCGTCGCCGCGGGCGCGGGCGCCAACATCGCGCTCGCGGGCGACCTGGTGCTCGCCGCGCGCTCGGCCGTCTTCATCCAGGCGTTCTCGAAGATCGCGCTGGTGCCCGATTGCGGCGGCACCTACTGGCTGCCGCGCCTCGTCGGCCTGCAGCGCGCGATGGGCATGGCGCTGCTTGCCGAGCGCGTCCCGGCCGAGGACGCCGAGCGCTGGGGCCTGGTCTGGAAATGCGTCGACGA
>JBFFZT010000523.1:0-2054 GCA_041568535.1 Burkholderiales bacterium
TACATGAAGCGCCAGCTGCAGGGCCTGGGCTTCGCGCTCGACTGGGAGCGCGAGCTCGCCACCTGCCGCCCCGAGTACTACAAGTGGAACCAGTGGCTGTTCACGCGCCTGTTCCGGAAGGGCCTCGCCTACAAGAAGACCGGCGTGGTCAACTGGGACCCGGTCGACCAGACGGTGCTCGCCAACGAGCAGGTGATCGACGGGCGCGGCTGGCGCACCGGCGCGCTGGTGGAAAAGCGCGAGATCCCGATGTACTTCTTCCGCATCACCGCCTACGCCGAGGCGCTGCTCGGCGCGCTCGCGAAGATGGACGGCTGGCCCGAGCAAGTGAAGCTCATGCAGAAGAACTGGATCGGGCGCTCCGAGGGCGTGCGCATCGGCTTTCCCTACCAGCTCGAGGGCAAGGCGCAGACCCTGTGGGTGTTCACCACGCGCGCCGACACGCTGATGGGCACGACCTTCATGGCGGTCGCCGCCGAGCACCCGATCGCGGCGTTCGCGGCGAAGCACGACCCCAAGCTCGCCGCGTTCGTCGAGGAATGCAAGCGCGGCGCGGTGATGGAGGCCGACCTCGCGCAGCTGGAAAAGAAGGGCATGCCGACGGGCCTCACCTGCACGCATCCGGTCTCGGGCAAGCAGCTCCCGGTGTGGGTGGGCAACTACGTGCTGATGGGCTACGGCGAGGGCGCGGTGATGGGCGTGCCGGCGCACGACGAGCGCGACTACGCCTTCGCGCTCAAGTACGGCCTGCCGATCGAGTGCGTGATCCGCCATCCGGCGGGCGACGCGGTGCCCGAGCCCTGGCAGGCGGCGTACGCCGAATACGGCACCTGCATCAACTCGGGCAAGTACGACGGCCTCGATTACGCGAAGGCGGTGGACGCCATCGCCGCCGACCTGAAGGCGAAGGGCCTGGGCGAGAAGCAGGTGCAGTGGCGCCTCAGGGACTGGGGCATCTCGCGCCAGCGCTACTGGGGCTGCCCGGTGCCGATCGTGCACTGCCCGTCGTGCGGCGACGTGCCGGTGCCCGACGACGAGCTGCCCGTGACGCTGCCCGAGCACCTGGTGCCCGACGGCACCGGCAATCCGCTCGCGAAGCTGCCCGAGTTCTACGAGACGAAGTGCCCGTCGTGCGGCAAGCCGGCGAAACGCGAGACCGACACCATGGACACCTTCGTCGACTCGTCCTGGTACTTCGCGCGCTTCGCCTGCCCGGACAACGATGCCGCGATGCTCGATCAACGCGCCAATTACTGGATGCCGGTCGACCAGTACATCGGCGGCATCGAGCACGCCATCCTGCATTTGCTGTACTCGCGTTTTTTCACGCGAGCCCTGAAGAACGAGAAATTGCTCACGGTGGATGAACCGTTCACCAACCTGCTCACCCAGGGCATGGTGCTCGCCGAGTCCTACTACAGCGAGTCGGGCGGGCGGCGCGAGTGGATCAACCCGGCCGACGTGGAGGTGACGCGCGACGCCAAGGGCAAGATCCTTGCGGCGAAGACCAAGGACGGCCGCGAGGCGGTATACGACGGCATCGGCACCATGTCGAAGTCGAAGAACAACGGCGTCGACCCGCAGGCGCTGATCGACAAGTACGGCGCCGATACCGCGCGCTTCTACATCATCTTCGCCTCGCCGCCGACCAACACGCTCGAGTGGAGCGACGAGAGCGTGGAAGGCTCGTTCCGGTTCCTGAAGCGGGTGTGGGCCTACGCGCAGAAGTTCGCCGCGGCGGCGGCGCCCGCCGGCGAGCACAAGGCCACGCGCCACGAGATCCACGACGTGCTGCGCCAGGCAAACTACGACCTCGGCAAGCACCAGTTCAACACGGTCGCTTCGGCGGCGATGAAGATCCTGAACGCGCTCGAGGACATCCCGGGCCGCAACGCGGTGAGCGAGGAGGGCCTGTCGATCCTGCTGCGGCTCCTTGCCCCGATCACGCCGCACCTCAGCCATCACCTGTGGCGCGCGCTCGGCTTCGGCGAGGACGTGCTCGCCGCGGCCTGGCCCGAGCCCGATGCGGCGGCGCTCGAGCAGGACGAGATCGA
>JBFFZT010000524.1:0-2035 GCA_041568535.1 Burkholderiales bacterium
AAGCGCCCGGTCTCGCCCGTCGCGTAGGGCGACATGTTGTAGTGGAACATGAAGCGTTCGCGGTACTCCCCGGCCAGCGCGTCGATGATCTGCTCGTCGCGCCCGGTGCCGAGCGTCACGCTGACCAGCGCCTGGGGCTCGCCGCGCGTGAACAGCGCCGAGCCGTGGGTGCGCGGCAGCACGCCGACGCGCACGTTGATCGGGCGCACGGTGCGCGTGTCGCGGCCATCGATGCGCGGCTCGCCGTCGAGGATCTGGTTGCGCACGATCTTCGACTCGAGATTGAAGAACACGTCCTTGGCGACATTCGGCGCCAGTTCGGTGCCGGCCGCCTTGGCCTCCTCTTCCACCTTGGCGAGGGTCGCCTTGCGGATCTCGTTGAGGCGCGTGTTGCGCGCCTGCTTCTGCCGCATCTCGAACGCGGCGCGCAGGTCCTTCTCCGCCAGTTCCGCGATGCGCTGGGCCAGCGCCTCGTTCTTCGCGGGCGGCTGCCAGTCCCAGGCCGGCTTGCCGGCCACTTCGGCCAGCTCGTCGATCGCCTGGATCGCGGCTTGCATTTTCTGGTGTCCGAAGGTCACCGCGCCGAGCATCACGTCCTCGGGCAGCTCGTGCGCCTCGGACTCCACCATCAGCACACCCTGCTCGGTGCCGGCGACCACCAGGTTGAGCTTCGACTCCTTGAGCTGCGTGGCCGTCGGATTGAGCACGTACTGACCGTCGAGGTAGCCGACGCGGCAGGCCCCGATCGGGCCATTGAACGGGATGCCGGAGAGCGTGAGCGCCGCAGACACCGCCAGCATCGCCGGGATGTCGGAGTCGACTTCCGGGTTGAGCGACAGCACCTGAGCCACCACCTGCACCTCGTTGAAGAAGCCGTCCGGAAACAGCGGGCGGATCGGGCGGTCGATCAGGCGCGAGGTGAGAACCTCCTTTTCCGAGGGCCGGCCTTCGCGCTTGAAGAAGCCGCCGGGAATTTTTCCCGCGGCGTAGGTCCGCTCCGCGTAGTCGACGGTCAGCGGGAACCAGTCCTGGCCCGCCTTGGGTTCTTTCGCGCCGACTACAGTGGCGAGCACCACGGTGTCGTCGATCGTGCACAGCACAGCGCCGTGCGCCTGGCGCGCGATCTCGCCGGTTTCGAAAGTGACCTGCTGGTCACCCAGCGTGAATGTCTTCTTGGTGGGATTCAATGGGCTACCTCGTGTGGTGGCCAGAAAGCAAAAACGCTCATCGCGGGATGAGCGTTGCTGCTGGCGGCATTCGGGTTACTTGCGCAGACTCAACCGCTCAATGAGCGAGCGGTACTTGTCGGCATCCGTGCGCCGCAGGTAGTCGAGCAGCTTGCGGCGCTGCGACACGAGCTTCAGGAGCCCGCGGCGCGAGTGGAAATCCTTCACGTTTGTCTTGAAGTGTTCGGCCAGGCTGTTGATGCGCTCGGTGAGGAGCGCGACCTGCACCTCGGGCGACCCGGTATCCTTGCCGGACCGCTGGTACTGCTTGACCACTTGCGCTTTCTGCGCAACCTGCAAAGCCATCTCTTCGTCTCCTGGTTTGAGCCGCGCATTCTAGCGAGCCCGGCGCCGTTGTTCAAGTTTTTTTCGATGTTTTTCAGCCGCTTGCGTGGCTCACGAGCCTGCGCGGACGCAGCTCGCCGTGCGCCCGCCCCTCACCGAGGCCCAGCAGCCGGCCGTGCTGGGCGTAAACGCTGCACGCCCCGGCCGGGGCCTCGCCGAGCTGCAGCGCCTGGCCCTGCTGGAAACGCTCCGCGAGCCCCGCGGGCAAGTCCACGCGAGGCAGCTCCCCGAGCAGCCGCTCCAGCGGCAACAGCCGGGCGTCGCGCGCGTCGGCTGGGTCGGCTTGAAGCTGATCGAGCGTGACCGCGTCCTCGATGCGAAAGGCGCCGGACGCCGTGCGGCGCAGCGCACTCACGTGCGCGCCGCAACCGAGCGCGCGGCCAATATCCTCCACGAGCGTGCGAATGTAGGTGCCCTTGGAGCAGCGCACGCGCAGCTCGAGGCTGTCCTCGGCGAAGCGCAGC
>JBFFZT010000525.1:0-2033 GCA_041568535.1 Burkholderiales bacterium
CATCTTCTTCGCCTGCTCGCGCATCTGCATGCCGTGCACCAGCGACGCGCCGCCGCGGATCGCCACCGCGACGTGCACGGCCTCGGTCATCTGCTCGAGATCGACGCCCTTCTGCTGGCAGTCCTGCGTATAGGCATCGATGCAGTAGGGGCATTGCACCGTGTGGGCGACGGCGAGCGCGATCAGGCTCTTTTCGCGCGCGGTGAGGGCGCCGTCGGCGAACACGGCGCCGTAATAGTCGAAGAACTTCCTGCCGAGCTCGGGGCTTGCGTCGGAGACTGTGCCGAACTCGGCGAGGTGCTGCGAACTGACATAGGTGTGCATGGCGGCCTTCGTCCTTGGTCGGGGGGCGAGCGCCCAGCTTACAGCGCGGCTAGGCGCGGAAAATGAAGTACAGGGCGACGCCCAGCGTGAGCGCCGACAGGCCGATGGCGGCGAGGCACAGCAGGTAGGCGCGGCGCAGCCGCGCCTCGGCGATCGCCGCGGCCTGGTGCAGCGCCGTTACCGTGACCTGCAGCTGCTCGGCGAGCGCCTTGATGTGGTCCGCGTTCTGCCCGGCCGCCGCCTGCAGCTCGGCGATCTGCTGGCGCACGAGCTGCGCCTCGCTCGCCGCTTCGGCGCTCTTGCGCGTGAACACCGGTGCGGCGACGGTGATGATGGTGCCGACGTGCGGCAGGACGGCCTTCAGCGCGGGCAGGAACCAGGCGGGCATGCCCCGTAGTGTGGCAGATTAGCGCGCGTGCGTGATCCCATCGAAACCGCGCGGCTGCGGCTCGTCTGCCTGGGGCCGGCGGCGCTGCGCGCGCTGATCGAGCGCGACCACGCGGCGGCGGGCGCGCTGCTCGGCGCGCGCGTGCCGGAGGAGATGCAGACGCTGGCGCCGGTGTTTCACGTGCGCCTCGGCCAGCTGCAGGCGGCGCCGGCGCACGAGCCCTGGCTCACGCGCGCCATGGTGCTTTCGGCCGCGCGCCTGGTGATCGGCGTCGCGGGATTTCACGGGCCGCCGGGCGGCGAGTGGCTCGAGGCCTACGCGCCGGGCGCGGTCGAGTTCGGCTACACGGTGTTCGAGGCGCATCGGCGCCAGGGCTATGCGGCCGAGGCCGGCGCCGCGCTCATCGCCTGGGGCCGGGCGCACGGCGCCGACCGCTTCGTGCTGTCGATCGGGCCCGACAACGCGGTGTCGATGCGCCTGGCCGAGCGGCTCGGCTTCGAGCGCGCCGGGCAGTGGGTGCACGAGGCGCGCGGGCTGGAGTTCGTGTACGTGCGCGAGGGGTGAGCGCGCGGCTTACGCCGCGTCCGCGTCCGGCATCCCGCATTTCTGCGCGATCCAGGCGCGGGCCTCCGCCAGCGTGCCGAACAGTTTGCTTTCGAAGCCTGCCCACACCTCGGCGTAGATCGCGTAGCGTTTTTCGGCGCCGGCGAATATCAGGTCCGTGCCCACCAGCGCAACGACCTGGTCCGGGCTGTGACGCGCCGCCGCCTGGTCGAGTAGTGCGATCGTCCGCAGTTGCTCCTCGCCGATCTGCATCTTCTCGACCTGCAGGAAGTCCACGATCTGGTAGCGCAGGCGATGCGCGCGGTCTGTCGCGTACATGGCGCGTGTCGCCTCCAGGATCTCCTCGCCGCGCACGTGGCCGCTGAAACCGAGCCGCACGCCGCTGCCGTCGTTCTCGAATGCGATCGTGTACGGCATCGGCGCGACGCGTCCTTTTCTTGGGGCAATAGCGTCAGACTCGGGGCAGGCCGCCCAGTTCAGTAGTTCATGTCCGCGGTGTGCCGGCATGCAGCAAGCGGATGAACTCGCGCATCTCCGGCATGGTGTCGAACTGGGCGCCGTTGAGCGGCGCCGTGTCCCAGGAGGCCTTGGAGTCGAGGTACAGGTGCGCCACGACTTCCAGCTTTTCCGAGCCTTCGAACAGGCCGGCGGGCAGCCAGTAGTAGCGCGTGCTGCGCAGCGGGTTCGGCACGGGCGAGCCGCACTTGGAGCAGAAATCCGACCGGAATCCGGTCGGCTTCACCCAGGACGAGACAAG
>JBFFZT010000526.1:0-2031 GCA_041568535.1 Burkholderiales bacterium
ACCGATGCCATCGGCGTCGAGGAGACGGTGAAGGCCAACGATCTCTTCTACTGGCCGCCCGGGCACAACGTCAAGGTGGACGCCGATGCCGAGATCGTGATGTTCAGCCCCCAGTACGAGCACAGCCACGTCATCGATCACATGATCGCGAAGACAAAGGGCTAAGATAGCGGGGAGCCGCGACGCGGCTCCCGCCCATGCCTCGCCATTCGACCGCCACGGAGCCGGCGCATTCCACCAAGCAGCGTCTGCTCGATGCGGGGCTGGCGATGCTGCTCGAGCACGGCTATCACGACCTCGGCATCCAGGCCCTGCTCGATGCCACCGAAACGCCGAAGGGCTCCTTCTACCATCACTTCAAGGACAAGGAAGACTTCGCGCTGCAGGTCATCGACGAGTACATGAAGAACGTGCACGCGGGCCTCGACGCCTGCCTCGGCGACAAGCGCGTCCCGCCGCTCAAGCGCGTGCGCGGATTCTTCGAGCTGACGCGCGAGCACTACCGGCGCGAAGGCTACATGGGGTGCCTGCTGGGCGGGCTCGGGCAGGAGCTCTCGGGCGTGAGCGACGTGTTCCGGCGCAAGGTCGAGGGCTGCTTCGCCGAGATCGCGCGGCGCATCGCCGCTTGCCTGGAAGAGGCGCGCCAGCGCGGCGACATCCCGGCTAAGTCCGACACGCGGCAGATGGCGAGCCTGCTGGTGGATTGCTGGGAAGGCGCGGCGCTGCGCAGCCGGCTGCGCGGCACCCCGGCGCCGCTGACGACGATGCTCGACTTCTATTTTCAGGCGGCCACGCTGCGTCCCTAGAGCGCCTGCGCCAGCGTCGGCGCGGAATCCTGCAGCGTCACGCGCCGCATGTCGCGCGGGTACTTGGTGTCGTCGTAAGCCCGCCCGCGGTGCATGGTGCAGCGGTTGTCCCACATCACCAGGTCGTGCACCTGCCAGCGGTGCGGGTAGACGAACGCGCGCTGCGTGGCGTGCTCGATCAGATCGGCGACGAACGCCATCGCTTCCGGCACCTCCCAGCCCTCGATGCGGCCGATGTGCGAGGACAGGTACAGGCTGAGGCGCCCCGAGCCCGCGTGCCGGCGCACGAGGCGCTGGGGCACGGGCTCAAACTGGCGCTTCTCGTCTTCGTTGAATCCGTGGAACCCCAGCCGCGCGCGGCTGTAGAGCAGCGAATGCCAGCAGACGAGGTCCTTCACCTTCGCCTGCATCTTCTCCGGCAGCGCGTCCCACGCGGCGCGCATGTCGGCGAACTCCGTCTCGCCGCCCTCGGGCGGGATGGAGCGCGAGTACAGCAGCGAGTACTTCGCCGGCGTCGCCTTGAAACTGCTGTCGGAGTGCCACAGGCGGTTGCCGAGCTCGAACAGGCGCCGCCGGTCGTCGGCCTTGAGGATTTTCCCGTCGACGTCGAGGTTGGAGATGTCGTTCATCTGCGGAATCTGCAGCCGGTGCCGGTGCTGGTCGACCGTGGCGCGCGTGTGCTCGACCGGCCCGAAGGAGGTGCCGAAGGCCATGTGCTCGGCGTCGCTCAAATCCTGCCCGCGAAAGACCAGCACCGCGTGCTGGTCCATCGCCGCCTCGATCGCCGAGCGCAGCTCGGCCGTCAGGGGTTTCCGCAGATCCACCCCCTCGACCCGGGCGCCGATGTGGGGATGCAGGGATGTGACGCGCATCGCCTGATGCTGCAGTTCGCGCACCCGGCGTGTCAACTGCGCCAGGAGGCGCGCGTCATGCGCGGCGCCTGCAGCCTGAACAGCGCCGGCAGCGGCGCCTTCGGCGCCGCGCGCCGCGCCTTCGGCTTCGCGAGCCGCAGCGCGCGCCAGAACGCCTTGCCGTCCCAGGCGCGCCCGGCGTAGAGCGCGGCGTCGAGCGCCGCCGCCTGCACCGGGTCGAGCGCCGGTGCGGCGCCGACCACCCGGGCCCATTCCTGCAGCGCGTCGCGCGCGCCGCGCGCGTCGTTGCGCCGGCACGCCGCGCGCAGGTTCTTCCGCGCGTCGCGCCGCGCCTGCGTGCGCAGGTGCCAGCC
>JBFFZT010000527.1:0-2027 GCA_041568535.1 Burkholderiales bacterium
CCTGCTCGAGCAAACGCTTCGCGGCCTCCAGGTACGCGCGATCCGTGTGCGCCTTGGCGGTAAACACCGGGTAGTCGTCGAGCCCCAGCTCCTGCGCGCGCTTCACTTCTGCATCCCAGTACGCGCCCTTCACCAGGCGCACGGTGATCGGCGCGCGACTGCTCGTCGTCTCGAATATCGCATCGAGCGCGCGCCGCCAGTCGCGCCGGTAGGCCTGCACCGCAAGCCCGAGGCCCGGCCAGTCGCGAAGCGCCGGCAGCGCCGCCAGGCGCGCGAAGAGCTCGAGCTGCAGCGCGCAGCGCTCCGACTCTTCCGCGTCGAGCGTCAGCTGCACGCCCGCCTGCGCGGCGCGCTCGCACAGGAGCCGCACACGCTCCAGCAGCTCGCCGCGCACCCGCGGCCAGCTCGCGGCGTCGAAGCGCTCGTGGATCGAGGAGAGCTTCACCGAGATGCCGCCGCGGCGCACTGCGGCGAGCGCCTCGAGGTAGCGCTGCATGCCGCGCTCGGCGTCGGCTGCGGTGCGCGCGCCCTCGCCCAGCATGTCGAAGGAGTAGCGGCCGTCGCCGGCCTTGCGCAGCGCTTCCTCGATGGATTCGGCGAACACGAACTGGCGCGCGACGAAACGCGCGCCGAGCTCGGCGAAGGCCAGCGGGACGAAGGGCAGGTACTCGCGGGCGAGCGCCTTGCGTCCGGCGCGGTCCGGCGTGCGCGCGAGCGCTTCGACGAGCCGGAACAGCGCCTCGCCCGCCGGCCGTTCCGGCGGCAGCCAGGTGAAGACGCGCTGGATGTCGAAGAGCGGGCGCGCGCCGCGCTCTAGCAGCCGGTGCGCGAGCTGCTTGGCATGCATGTGGCCATGTTAGCCGCCTCCCCGCCGTGGGACGAGGGCGAGCCGGCCGACGCTCAGCCCGACACCTGCTTCAACCCCAGACCCGCCTCGCGGGCGCGCACGATCGCCTGCGGACGGTTCTCGACCTCCAGCTTGTCGTAGATGCGGGTGATGTGATTGCGCACCGTCTTCTCCGACATATCGAGATGCGCGGCGATCTGGGCATTGTCGAGGCCCTGTGCCATGCGCTCCAGGATCTCGGCCTCGCGCGCCGTGAGGCCAAGACGCGCGCTGACCCGGCCGCGCACCGCGCCGGACGTGGGGAGAAAGCGGCGGAACTCCTCCAGAAACCCTTGCCACGCCGGCTCGATCTCGGTCAGGACATGATTGTCGCTCTCGAGCGCCACCAGCCGCGCGCCGGGAATCATCGCCGCGAGCTGGCGCCCTTCCTCGAATGGCGCCGCGCGGTCGCGCGTGGAGTGCAGGACCAGCGTCGGGCACTGCACCTTCGGCGCCGATGCGGTGACATCCAGCAGCGCCGTCGCTCTCAGCAGCTTGCCGGCATTCGCCCCCGTCGATGACTTGTACTGCAGATCGGCGAGCGCGCGCAGCCGCTCGATCGTGCTGGCCGGCTGGAACAGCATCGGCCAGACCTGCCTGAAGGCGTCGTTGTCGGCGCCCCATCCGAGCTCCGCCAGCCGGGTCAGCATCTCGCAGGCTTCCATCGCCTGCGGTGTCGCCGCGAGCTTCGCGCGCCCGCGCGCGTACGCGCCGTACATCATCAGATGGGTCACGCGCTCGGGGTGCCTCGCCGCGTACTCGATGGCGATGCCGCCGCCGTGGCACATGCCGACCAGCGCAAAGCGCTCCAGCCCCGCTTCGTCCACCACGGATTCCAGGTCATGCACCCAGGCGTCCATCGATTGCTCGGGATCATCGCAGTCCGACAGCCCGAAGCCGCGCATGTCGTAGCGCACCAGCGTGTGGTGCTCGCTGAACGCCTCCAGATAAGGCTTCCAGACGTCGCAATGCCAGTCGAGCTCCAGGTGGTTGAGATAGAAGGCCGATCGCACCAGCGGCGACCCCGACCCGTCGAAGGTATAGGCGATTCGCACGCCATCGGTGCTGGTGCAGAAGCGGGTCGGCTGGCCCATGAGGTCACTATGGTAAACCTCCGGCACGGCCATGCTCATGGCCCTAG
>JBFFZT010000528.1:0-2023 GCA_041568535.1 Burkholderiales bacterium
GGTGGTGGTGCGCTGCGCGGCCTCGCCGGGGTTCATCGTGCCGCGCCTGCAGGCGGCGGCCATGAACGAGGCGGCGCGCCTGGTGGAGGAGGGCGTCGCCACGCCCGAGGACATCGACCGCGCGGTGCGCGCGGGCTTCGGCCCGCGCTACACGGCGATGGGGATGTGCGAGTTCATCGACTACGGCGGGCTCGACATCCTGTACTACGCGTCGAAATCCATGGCGCGGGCGCTGGACGCGCCGCGCTACGAGCCGCCCGCGATCGTCGAGCGGCTGATGGCCGAGGGCAAGCGCGGCGCGCGCGAGGGCGAGGGGCTCGTCGACTGGCGCGGGCGCGACCTGGCCGCGTACCAGCGCGAGCTGGTCGGGCGCTTCGCCGCCCTGTTCGCGCACCTGAAGCTCTTGCCGCCGCCGGGGGCAGCCGATAGACTCGACCGGCCAGATTCCTGAGGAGGAGATCAACGTGAAGATTCGCATGCTCGTCGCGGCCAGCGCCGTCGCGTTTGTGCCGCTCGCCGCGCAGGCGGCGGAAGTGAAGCTGAAGGCGGCGTCGTTCCTGCCCGTGCGCTCGATCGTCGCGAAGCAGTTCGTGCGCTTCGTCGAGGAGACGAACCAGCAGTGCGCCGGCAAGGTGAACATCAGCATTGTCGGTCCCGAGGCCGTGCCCTCGCTCGAGCAGTGGAACGCCGTAAAGAACGGCGTGATCGACATGCACTACGGGCCGCCGAACTACTGGCGCGGCGTAGTGCCGGCCGGCGACGTGATCAGCGTGGCGCGCAACGAGTCCGCCGAGCAGCGCGCCAACGGCGCCTGGGCGATGATCAACGAGGAGTACAACAAGAAGCTGAACGCGTACTACCTGACGCACCTGTTCAACGGCGTGCGTTTCCACCTTTACACCACCAAGCCCGCCAAGGACGGCAAGTTCGAGGGCATGCGCCTGCGCTCGGTGCCGATCTATGACGCGTTCTTCAAGTCCCTCGGCGCGCAGCCGGTGCGCATGGCGCCGCCCGATGTGTACACGGCGCTCGAGAGGAACACCGTCGAGGGCTACGGCTGGCCGCTGTGGGGCATCCAGGACTTCGGCTGGGACAAGTACACCAAGTTCCGCCACGACCCCGGGTTCATCAGCGCCGCGGTCGCGGTCGTCGTCAACCTCGACAAGTGGAAGGGCCTGGAGGCGGCGCAGCGCGACTGCTTGACGAAGATGGCGGTCTGGGTGGAGGGCGAGTGGCCGAAGTGGCGCGCCGAGGAGGACGCGGCGCAGAAGGCCGCCCAGGAGAAGGCCGGCGTCAAGGCCGTCGACATGGGCGCGAGCTTCGCCATGCAGGCCGAGGAGATCTACTGGCAGGACCTCGCCAAGGGCGACCCGGAGTTCGTAGGCAAGATCCGGCCGCTGCTGAGCGGCAAGTAGCTTGAACGGCAAAGCGGGCGCGGCGCTCGATCGCCTGGTCGAAGCGCTCGCCCTCGTCGCCGGGGCGCTGCTGTGCGCCCTGGTGGTGCTGGTGTGCCTGGACGTGGCGGCGCGCACCTTCAAGCTGTTCGCCATGCCGTGGTCGCTCGACGTCTCGGAGTACGCGCTCTACGCGATCACCTTCCTCGGCGCGCCCTGGGTGCTGCGCGAGAACGGGCACATCGCCATCGAGCTGGTGGTCGAGCGGCTGCCGCCGCGCGGGCGCGCCGCGGCGCGCGTCGCAGCCGACGCGCTCGGCACGGCGGTGTGCGCGGTGCTGTTCTACTACGCCTGCCGCGCGTTCTGGCGCTCGTACAGCTCGGGCAACCTGGTGTACGAGACCTTCGTCTTTCCCGAGTGGTACCTGTACGTCCTGGCGCCGCCCGTGTTCCTGATCCTGCTGCTGCAGTTCCTCGGCCGGCTGCGCGGCGCCGAACGCGAGGCGGAGCGCGGGCCGCACCGCGAGGTCGCGTAGATGGCCTGGTACGAGATCCTGCTGGTGCTGCTCGGCACGCTGGTGCTGCTGATGGCGCTCGGGCTGCCCGTGGTGTTCGCGTTCTTCGCCACCA
>JBFFZT010000529.1:0-2001 GCA_041568535.1 Burkholderiales bacterium
CAACGTCGCGGGCACCTGGCAGTCGAAGACCGCGCAGAAGGTGACGCAAAGCGTGCTGCTCGCGGCGCTGGTGCTGCTCGCGCTGGTGGCGTTCACCGCCAGCCCGCCGCCGCGCGAGATCGCGCAGTCCGCGCCCGTTGCCAACGC
This sequence comes from Burkholderiales bacterium, assembly GCA_041568535.1. Classification (GTDB taxonomy): domain Bacteria; phylum Pseudomonadota; class Gammaproteobacteria; order Burkholderiales; family SG8-39; genus JAABQT01. The sequence goes on from JBFFZT010000529.1 coordinate 148, forward strand.
CTTCGGCCTGGCGATGATCTTCGTGCTGTTCACCTTCGGCGGCTGGAACGAGGCGGCGTACCTGTCGGGCGAGGTGCGCGAAGCACGGCGCAACATGGTGCGCGTGCTGGTGTGGGGCATCCTCGCCGTGACCGCGCTCTACCTGCTGGTCAACGCGGCCTACCTTTCCGCGCTCGGGCTGCAGGGCATGCGCGCCTCGAGCGCGGTGGCGGCCGACGCGATGCGCGCAGCGCTGGGCGACGGCGCGGCGGTCGCGGTGGCGGTGGTGGTCTGCGTCTCCGCGCTCACCACCATGAACGCGGCGATCTTCACCGGCGCGCGCACCAACTGGGCGCTGGGGCGCGATTACCGCCTGTTCAGCGGGCTGGGCGCGTGGCGCGAGAGCGGCAGCACGCCGGCCAACTCGCTGCTGCTGCAGGGGGCCATCGCCCTGGCGCTGATCGCCGCCGGCTCTGCGACGCCCGACGGCTTCGGCGCCATGGTGGCCTATACCGCACCCGTGTTCTGGACGTTCTTCCTGCTCACGGGCGTGACGCTGTTCGTGTTCCGCGCGCGCGGCGGCGAGGCGCCGGCGTTCCGCGTGCCGCTGTACCCGGTGGTGCCGATCGCCTTCCTCGCCATGTGCGCCTTCATGCTGTGGTCGGCGATCGACTACATCCGCAACCCGGTGTACGGGCCGAAGTTCGGCATGATGGTGCTGGCGGGCCTCGTCGTGATGGCGGTCGGCATCCCGCTGTACTACCTCGCGCGCCGCAAGTGACGCTCACCGAGCTGCGCTACATCGTCGCGGTGGCGCGCGAGCGCCATTTCGGCCATGCCGCGCAGTCGTGCTTCGTCTCGCAGCCGACGCTGTCGGTGGCGATCAAGAAGCTCGAGCAGGAGCTCGGCGTGGTGCTGTTCGAGCGCGGCCCGGGCGAGGTGTCGGTGACGCCGGTGGGGCAGCGCGTGGTGGAGCAGGCGCAGCGCGTGCTGGAGGAAGCCGCGCGCGTGAAGGACATCGCGAGCAGCGCCAAGGATCCGCTCGCCGGGCCGCTGCGCCTCGGGGCCATCTACACCATCGGGCCGTACCTGCTGCCCAAGCTCATTCCGGTGCTGCGCAAGAAGGCGCCGACCATGCAGCTCCTGATCCAGGAGAACTACACGCACAAGCTCGGCGAGGGGCTCAAGCAGGGCGAGGTCGACGTGATCGTGGTGGCGCTGCCGTTCGCCGAGCCGGGCGTGGCGACGCGCGCGGTGTACGACGAGCCGTTCATGGTGGCGCTGCCGCAGGGCCATCCGCTGGAGAAGAAGAAGCACGTCTCGGCCGAGGAGCTCACGCGCGAGCACCTGCTGCTGCTCGGCGCCGGGCACTGCTTCCGCGACCAGGTGCTCGACCTGTGCTCGACGGTGCAGCGCGGCCCGCGCGGCACGCTCGCGCGCACCCTCGAGGGCGGCTCGCTCGAGACCATCCGCCAGATGGTGGCGAGCGGCGTCGGCGTCACCGTGCTGCCGTCGACGTCGGTGTCGGGCGGCGAGGGCAGCGGCGACCTGATCCGCTTCCGGCCGTTCTCGCGGCCGGTGCCCGACCGGCGCGTGGTGCTGGCGTGGCGCAAGAGCTTTCCGCGGCCCCAGGCGGTCGATGCGCTGCGCGAGGCGATCCTCGCCTGCGAGCTGCCGCAGGTCGCCAAGATTCAGTAAGCGAACTGTGGCGGAGCGTAGCGGTGCGCTGCGCTAGACTGCGCCCATGAAAGCGTCCGCCCTGCGCAGTCCCACGGCCGTTCTGGTTGCCTGCAGCGTCATCCTGTGCATCGGCTTCGGCGTGCGCTCGGGCTTCGGCCTGTTCCTGCAGCCGATGAGCCTGGAGAACGGCTGGGG
>JBFFZT010000530.1:0-1979 GCA_041568535.1 Burkholderiales bacterium
ATGGCGCGCTGCAAGACCGAGGTGCCGGCGCTGCGCGAAGTCGCGCCCGGGCACCTCTCCGCCTGCCATCTGAACGACGGCTAGGCTAGCAAGGCGCGATCTCGACCACCGGCGCGCGCGATCGCGGCAGCAGCCCTTCGAGCGGCACGCGCCAGCCGTCGCCGGTGATCACGTAGTCGGCCGCGAGGCCGGCGCGGCGCAGCACGAGGCGCGGCTGCGGTACGCGCGCCGGCCAGCCGTGCCGCCAGTCCCCGGCGTGCAGCGTACGTGTCGCAAGGAGCTCGAACTGTCCCTGCCAGATGTGCCACGATTCCTCGCGCGGCACCCCATCGCTTCCCGTCCAACCGAGGTGCAGCACGGCCGCGAAAACCCGCGCGCTCAACTCACCGGAGGTCAGGCACAGGCTGCTCATGACGCACCGTAGAGGCCGACCTGCGCGCCCTCGCGCGACCAGGCGGCGCCGGCATCGAGCGGGAACACCGGCCGCGGCAGGCCCTTGAAGTCGAGGCGCTCGAGCACCGGCGAGGTGAGCCCCGGCGTGTCGACCTCGAGCACGCGCTCGGGCGGAAAGAACGCCTCGAAACCGGCACGAAAATGTCCGCGCGCCTTCACCACCACGGTGCGCGCCGCGGCGATGTCGAGGCCGTGCATCTCGAAGAACACCGGGTCGGCGCACTGCTTGCGGCGGCTCACGCACACCGCGGTGATGCCGCCGATCTGCAGGGCGCAGGTGGGGCCGAGCTCGAGCGCCCGCCCGGCCCAGATGCCGCGGCGCCCGACGCAGTTGCCGTCGGTCGTCCTCAGAACCTTCGCGCGCACGCGCAAGCCCTCGCTGAACACCGCGTCGATCTCGGTGGCCCCTTGCGCGGCCTCCGCGATCCGCGGCTCGAAGAATACGCCGTAAAGCACGCCTTGGGCACGCGCCTCGATCAGCGCGCGCAGCAGTGCGGTCGTCTGGCCCGACCCGCCGCCCCCCGGGTTGTCGCCGGCGTCGGACCAGATGCGCGCGGGTCCCGGCGCCAGTGCGCCCCGGATCGCCTCGTCCATCGAGGTCAGCCGTTTCACGAAGCGCCCGCGGTCGTTCCAGATGCGCTCGGCGATATCGAGCGCGGTGCCGCGCACATCGGCGCCGTCGGCACCATTGACCACCACCGCGACGCCGTTCTTCGGCGTGTCGCTGAAGACGAAGCCGCCGACGATGGAGACGTCGAGCACATCGCCGCCGACCATGGTCTGCCCGTAGGCGATGGCGTCCGCGTACGGGCCCTCGCGCGTGAGCAGCGTCACCGAGGCCGGGGTCAGCGGCAGGCGCACGAAGGCGCGCCGCGAGCGCACACCGCGCATGAACTTGTGCAGCAGCCGCGCCGCATCCACCGCCCGCGCCTCCTGGTCGACGTGGGGGTTGGTGCGGTAGGACACGAGCGCATCGACGTTCGCCACCATGCGCTTGGAGATATTGGCGTGCAGGTCGACCGTGGCCACCACAGGCACGCGCGGGCCGATGGTTTCGCGCACCATGGCGTAGAGCTCGCCATCGGGATCGGGACCGTCGGTCGACACCATGCCGCCGTGGTTGCTGATGTACACCGCGTCGAGCTCGCCCGCCGCGGCGAGGCGCTCGCGCATCGCCGTGAGCGTCCTGTGAAAGAACCCCGCCTCGATCGGGCCGCCGGGCTCGGCCGCAGCGACGATCAGCGGCACGGGGCTCCACGCGCCGAGCGCATCCATCTCGCGGTAGAAGCCCGGGATCTCGGCCGGCAGCGCCGAAGCCTCGCGCCGCGCCTCGCGGCTGACGGCCTCGCCCTCGGCGTAGCACAGCGAGCGGAAAGCGGCTTCGCCGCTTACCGGCGCGAAAGCATTGCTCTCGAGGTGAAACCCGAGGAGCGCGACGCGCGGCACGGCGGCACGCCTAGCGCGGCGCCCAGAACGTGAGCAGCCAGTGGTACGGCAGCAGCTCGACGTGCGCGCCCCAGCCGAAG
>JBFFZT010000531.1:0-1971 GCA_041568535.1 Burkholderiales bacterium
TCCACGGCGGCTGCATCGCCGTGCTCCCAATCGAGCGCAATGTTGCCGGGCGCGGCCTCGTAGAGCGCGGGCGCGCCTTTGGCGAGCGCACGCGCAACGCTGGAGAAGGCGGGCAGCTCCTCGTAGTCCACTTGCACCGCGTCCACCGCGTCGAGCGCCTGCGGCAGGGTCTCGGCGACCACCAGCGCCACCGGCTCGCCGACATAGCGCACGCGCTCGTGGGCGAGGGCGGGCATCGCGGTGGCGAACATCGGCTTGCCGTCCTTGCCCGGGAGCAGCACGCCGGGCGGGATCGCGCCCAGGCCTTCGCGCGCCAGGTCGGCGCCGGTCAGCACGGCGAGCACGCCCGGCATCTTCGCCGCCGCCTTGGCGTCCACGCCGCGCAGCCTCGCGTGCCCCATCGCCGAGCGCACGAACGCCGCCCGCGCGTGGCCCTGCATTTTCAGGTCATCGGTGAAGCGCCCGCGGCCGGAGAGCAGCGGGTCGTCCTCGCTACGCGCCGGGCTGGCGCCGAATCGAAGGGTTGGCTCGCTCATCGTCGTCAGTCCGGAAGATTGCCTTCGGCGAGGATCTGGTCGCCCGCGCTCGTCATGTCGCCGACCAGCCCGCGGCGCGCGGCCGCGGCGTCGCGCTTGCGCAGGCCCAGGATCATGCGCTTGTGCCAGTTGGGCGCGGGATTGCGCCCGCGCGCGTTGGCGTTGGCGCGCATGCGCAGGCTCAGATGCAGTACGGGCCCGATCTGCAGCCACAGCCCCTCGATCAGCGGCAGCAGGTTAGGCATGCCGGCGGCCTCGTACAGGATGAAGTGGATGTCCTTGTTGATGCGCCAGAGCTTCACGCCGTCGGCCTGGCGGCGCTGCATTTCCGCCGCGAACTCGCGATTCAGCGCCTCCATCCGGTCGACGTCGTCCATGCGGATGCGGCGCGTGGCTTCCTCCACTGCGAGACCTTCGATCGCGATGCGGATGCGCAGCAGCTCGCGAAAGCGCGCTTTGGTCATCACTGGCACGCGGATTCTGCGGTTGGGCAGCATTTCCAGCGCGCCCTCGGCGGCGAGGCGCCGCACCGCTTCGCGCACCGGCATCGGGCTCACGTTGAGCGCCGCGGCGAGCTCGCGCAGGGTGAGCTTTTGCCCGGGCTGCAGCTGCCCCGCCATGAGGAAGTCGCGCAGCCCGTTGTAGACGCGCTGGCCGAGCGTGCCGGTCTCCACCGGCGCGATGCCGGCGAGCGTGCCGTGGACGACTTTGAGGAGCGGGGCGCCTTTTCGCATAACGGATTGACAGCCGCGTGAAGGCCCTCAGTATAATGTGATCACATATCAACGTTGCAACCCGCACCGGAGGAGGAGCGCCATGCAACCCTGTCGTCCCCTGATTTCGTATTCGCTCGCCGCGCTCGCGGCGTTCGGCCTGTCGCTCACGGCGCACGCGCAGAGCCCGATCAAGATCGGCGTGCTCGCGCCGGTCACCGGCCCCCTCGCCACGCCCGGCAAGGACATGGTCGAAGGCTGGAAGATGTTCTGGGACCAGGCCGGCCACACCGCCGGCGGTCGCAAGGTCGAGTACGTGATCGCCGATACCACGTGCAACCCGGACCAGGCGTTGACGCAGGCACGCCGCCTCGTGCACCAGGAGAAGGTGCACTTCATGGTGGGGCCGCTGTGCGGCCATGAAGGCCCGGCAGTGGCGCAGGTGAGCAAGGAAACCGGCGTGCCGCTGGTGATGGACGCGGCGGGCGCGGACGTGATCACCAAGTGGGAGCGCAGCCCGACCGTGGTGCGCACCGCGGTCTCGGCCTCCCAGATCGGGCACCCCTGGGGCGAGTACATGTACAAGGAGCTCGGCCTGAGGAACGTCACGTTCATCGGCCAGGACTACACCTGGGGACATGAAGTGACGCTCGGCGCGGTGCGCACCTTCACCGCGCTCGGCGGCAAGGTCGCCAAGATGATCTGGAACCCGATCGGCACCA
>JBFFZT010000532.1:0-1967 GCA_041568535.1 Burkholderiales bacterium
AGAATGCCCTGGAGCGAGACCGGGATATACTGCCCGCGCACGCTCCCCCTTCGGTGCGTTTTCTTTTTCACACCAAAGCCATCGCGGGGTGGGGCGTGCTCCTTGCCCACGGACGCGAACTAACCGACGCGCTTCTTAACTTTGAGAATCCCTACTGGTCGCACCTATCCCGCGACCCGACAAAAGGGCGAAACTCTAGCCTAGTCCTAGTCCTCGAGCTCGACCCACACCGGCGCGTGGTCGGAGAGCCCCGCCTTCTTCTCGATCCACGCGTCCTTGACGCGCTCCGCGAGGCCGGGCGTCGCGAGCACGTAGTCGATCCGCCACCCGCGGTCCTCCGCGCGCGCGCGACCGAGGTTCGACCACCACGAGTAGATCCCGGCACCGCCTACCGCATGGCGCTGCAGACGCGCGAACAGCACATCCGGCGGGAAAAAGCGACGAGCAACATCTGCACTTCGCAGGTGCTGCTCGCCAACATCGCCGCGCTGTACGCCGCCTGGCACGGACCCGAGGGCCTGCAACGCATCGCGCTGCGCTGCCACGCGCTCGCCCGCCTGCTCGCGCAGGCGATGACGCCGGAATCGAGCGCGTTCTTCGACACGCTCAGCTTCGCGGTGGGCGGCGCGCAGGGCGACATCCGCCGGCGCGCCGAAGAAAAGCGCGTCAACCTGCGCTGGATCGGCGAGCAGCGCGTCGGCGTGAGCCTGGACGAAACCACCACGCTGGAGGACGTCGCCGATCTCGCCTGGGTGCTCACCGGCAAGGACGCCGGCATCGCCGAGCGCGCGCGCAAGCTCGACGCGGCGGCGGCCGCGGTCCCGGCCGCGCTGCGGCGAACCGACGCGGTGCTCGAGCACCCGGTGTTCAACCGCTACCGCAGCGAGAGCGAGATGATGCGCTACCTCAAGCGCCTGGAGAACCGCGACTACTCGCTCGCGCAGGGCATGATCCCCCTGGGCTCCTGCACCATGAAGCTGAATGCCGCGGCCGAGATGGCGCCGGTGTCCTGGCGCAGCTTCGCCGCGCTGCATCCGTTCGTCCCCGCGACGCAGGCCGAAGGCTACGCGCGCGTGCTGGGCGACGTGTCCGCCGCGCTCAGCGCGATCACCGGCCTGCCGGCGATGACGATGCAGCCCAACTCGGGCGCGAACGGGGAGTACGCGGGCCTGGTTGCGATCCGCAACTTCCACGCCGCGCGCGGCGAGGAAAAGCGCGACGTGTGCCTGATCCCCTCTTCGGCGCACGGCACCAATCCCGCTTCCGCGCACCTGGCGGGGCTCAAGGTCGTGGTCGTGGCCTGCGACGCTGAGGGCAACGTCGATCTGTCCGATCTGGAGAAGAAGGTGGCGCAGCATGCCGAGCGTCTGGCCGCGCTGATGGTGACCTACCCCTCGACGCACGGCGTGTTCGAGACCGACATCCGGAAGATCTGCGAGCGCGTGCACGCCGCCGGCGGCCAGGTGTACATGGACGGCGCGAACCTGAACGCGCTCGCGGGGCTCGCGCGCCCGGCCGACCTCGGCGCGGACGTCTGCCACATCAACCTGCACAAGACCTTCTGCATCCCGCACGGCGGCGGCGGCCCCGGCATGGGGCCGATCGGCGTCGCGGCGCACCTCGCGCCGCACCTGCCGACGCACCCGGTGGTGCCCGCGCCCGGCTGCAGTCCCGAGAACGGCACGGTGAGCGCCTCGCCCTACGGCAGCCCGCTGATCGTCACCATCTCGTGGATGTACCTGCGCATGATGGGCGCGGAAGGCGTGCGGCGCGCGAGCGAGACGGCGATCCTGTCGGCGAACTACATCGCTGCGCGGCTGGCGAAGTATTTTCCGGTGCTGTACGCGGGCAAGAACGGGCGCGTCGCGCACGAATGCATCCTCGACCTGCGCGCGCTGAAGCACGAGTACGGCGTCGACGCCGAGGACGTCGCCAAGCGCCTCATGGACTACGGCTTTCATGCGCCG
>JBFFZT010000533.1:0-1955 GCA_041568535.1 Burkholderiales bacterium
CTCTACGCGTGCCACGGCTGGCTGGTGGCAAGCCTGCTCTGCGCGGTCGCCCTGCTCGCCCTGGTCGAGGACCTGAGCTTCCTGGAGCTCGGCCTGGAGGCGGTGCTGGTGCTGGTCGCCGCGTGCGCGGCGGGGTTGCTCGCCTGGTATACGCTCATGCGCTACCTGAGCATGCTGCTGCAGGCCCAGCACCTGAGCGAGCGCTCCACGTGCAAGCGCTGCGGCACCTACGGCCGCTACCGGCTGGTCAGCGCCACCGTGCGCTCGATGACCGTGCGTTGCCGCAAGTGCGACGCCGAATGGACGATCCAGTAGCGCCTAGTCGATGCGCTCGTACGCCGGCAGGGTGAGGAACTCGACGTAGTTGTCGTCGGAGGTGATCTTCTCGAACAGCGCGGCGCTTTCCGAGTAGTTGCCCGCAGCCCAGGCCTCCTCGCCGACGTACTCCCGCACCTTGGGCAGCTCTTCCGCCAGCAGGTGCCGGAACAGCGACTTGGTGACGCGCCGGCCGTCCGCCAGCGTGCCCTTGTCGCTGCGGATCCACTGCCAGATCTGCGAGCGCGAGATCTCGGCGGTGGCCGCATCTTCCATCAGGTTGAACACCGGCACGCAGCCGTTGCCGCCAAGCCAGGCGCCCAGGTACTGCACGCCCACCGAGATGTTGTTGCGCAGCCCCTCCTCGGTGATCGGCGTCTCGGGGCGGAAATCCAGCAGGTCCTTGGCCGTCACTTTGACGTCCGGGCGCTGCTTGTCGTACTGGTTGGGCTTCGGCATGTGCTTGTCGAAGACCTCCCTGGCGATCGGCACCAGCCCGGGATGCGCCACCCAGGTGCCGTCGCAGCCGTCGGTCACCTCGCGCAGCTTGTCCTGGCGCACCTTGTCCAGCGCCGCTTCGTTCGCCGCAGGGTCGTTCTTGATCGGGATCTGCGCCGCCATGCCGCCCATCGCCGGCGCGCCGCGCCGGTGGCAGGTCTTCACCAGCAGCAGCGCGTAGGCGCGCAGGAACGGCGCCGTCATCGTCACCTGCGCGCGGTCAGCCCGGCAGAACTTGTCGTTGGAGCGGAATTTCTTGATGACCGTAAAGTTGTAGTCCCAGCGGCCGATGTTGAGGCCGGCGGAGTGCTCCTTGAGCTCGAACAGAATCTCGTCCATCTCGAAAGCCGCGAGGATGGTCTCGATGAGCACGGTCGCCTTGATGCTGCCCTGGGGCACGCCGAGCTCGTCCTGGGCGAGCCTGAAGATGTCGTTCCACAACCGCGCCTCGAGATGTGATTCCATCTTCGGCAGGTAGAAGTACGGCCCGCTGCCGCGCTTGAGGAGCTCTTTTGCGTTGTGGAAGAAGAACAGCGCGAAGTCGAAGATCCCGCCCGCCACCTGCTGGCCGTCGACGGTGACGTGCTTTTCGTTCAGGTGCCAGCCGCGCGGACGCGGGATCAGCACCGCGGTCTTGTCGTTCAGCGCGTAGCTCTTGTCGCCCTGCTCGAAAGTGATCGTGCGGCGCACCGCGTCGCGCAGGTTGATCTGCCCGTCGATCATGTTGAACCAGGTCGGGCAGTTGGCGTCCTCGAAATCCGCCATGAAGGTCGAGGCGCCGCAGTTGAGCGCGTTGATCACCATCTTGCGATCGGTCGGCCCGGTGATCTCGACGCGCCGGTCGAGCATGTCCTGCGGCTGCGGTGCGATCTGCCACTCGGCGTCGCGGATCTTCGCCGTCTCGGCGAGGAAGTCGGGCAGCTTGCCGGCGTCGAACTCCTTCTGCCGCGCAGCGCGCGCGGCGAGCAGTTCCTGGCGCCGGGCCTCGAACTTGCGATGCAGCATGGCAACGAACGCCAACGCCTCGGGCGTCAGGATCTGGCTGAACTCGGGTGTGAGGCGGGCGTTGACGGCAACGCCTTTGGGCAGGGGGCTGGACATGTGCATCCGCGAATTCTAGGCGGCGCAATGTCGCACCGCAA
>JBFFZT010000534.1:0-1934 GCA_041568535.1 Burkholderiales bacterium
ACCTTGGTGAGCGCGCCGTCGACGATCGAGCTCGCCGGATGGTGGTTGAAATCGGACGACACGAGCGGCTCGGCGGTGTACTCGAGGATGCCTTTCAGGTCGCCCTGCGCGGCCTGCTGCAGCGCCTGGTTCACCGCGTCCACCGTGGTCGCCTTCTTCGCCACGAAGGTGAGGTCGACGATGGAGACGTTGATCGTCGGCACGCGGATGGCGTAGCCGTCGAGCTTGCCGTTCAGGTGCGGCAGCACCAGCCCGACGGCGGCCGCGGCGCCGGTCTTCGTCGGGATCATGTTGTGCGTCGCCGAGCGCGCCCGGCGCAGGTCCTTGTGGTAGACGTCGGTCAGCACCTGGTCGTTCGTAAAAGAGTGCACCGTGGTCATCAGGCCGGAGACGACGCCGATGCGGTCATCGAGCGCCTTCACCAGCGGCGCGAGGCAGTTGGTGGTGCACGAGGCGTTGGAGATCACCGTGTCGGAGGTCTTGAGCGAGGCGTGGTTCACGCCCATGACGATGGTGCGGTCGACGTCCTTGTCGCCCGGCGCCGAGATGATGACCTTCTTCGCTCCCGCGGCGAGATGTGCGGCGCCGCCCTTGGCCTTGCCGGTGAACAGGCCCGTGCATTCCAGCACCACGTCGACGCCGAGCGCCTTCCACGGCAGCTTCGCCGGGTCGCGCTCGGCGAGCACCTTGAGCTTGTCGCCGTCGACCGCGATGGCGTCGCCCTCGACGGCGACTTTCCCGGGAAAGGGGCCGTGCGCGGTGTCGTACTTCAGCAGATGCGCGTTGGTCGCCGGGTCGCCGAGGTCGTTGATGGCGACGAACTGCAGCGCGTGCTTCTTCCTGCCCTCGTAGTGGGCGCGCAGGATGTTGCGCCCGATGCGGCCGAAGCCGTTGATCGCTACTTTGATGGTCATTGGACGACGCTCCTTACCGCCTTTTCGACGTTCTCGGCCGTGAAGCCGAAATGCTTGAACAGGTCCCCGGCGGGCGCGGACTCGCCGAACCGGTCGATGCCGACCACCGCGCCTTCGAGGCCCACGTACTTCCTCCAGAAATCGGTGACCCCCGCCTCGACGGCGACGCGCGGCAGCCCCGGCGGCAGCACGCCGTCGCGATAGGCCGCGTCCTGGCGGTCGAACACCGTGGTCGAGGGCATGGACACCACGCGCACCGGCAGATCCGCGGCGGCCAGGCGCTTTTGCGCCTCGAGCGCGACCGGCACCTCGGAGCCCGTGGCGATGAGCACCGCCTTCGCCCACGGCGCATCGGCGAGCACGTAGCCGCCGCGGCGCGCGAGCGGCAGCGCCTCGGCCGCGCGCGGCGCGGGCGCGAGGTTCTGGCGCGACAGCAACAGCGCCGAGGGCCCGTCGCGGCGCTCCAGCGCCGCCGCCCAGGCCATCGCCGTTTCCGCCGCGTCGCAGGGCCGCCAGACGTCCATGTGAGGTATGAGTCGCAGGCTCGCCGCATGTTCCACCGGCTGGTGCGTGGGGCCGTCCTCGCCCAGGCCGATGGAGTCGTGCGAGAACACGTAGATCACGCGCTGGCGCATCAGCGCGGCGAGGCGCAGGGCGTTGCGCGCGTAGTCGGAGAACACGAGAAACGTGCCCCCGTAGGGCACGACGCCGCCATGCAGCGCAAGGCCGTTCATCACCGCGCACATGCCGAACTCGCGCACGCCGTAGAACAGGTAGTTGCCGCCGCCTTCGCGGCCGATGACGCGCGATGCCTTCACCATCGTCAGATTAGAGCCGGTGAGGTCGGCCGAGCCGCCCAGAAGCTCGGGCAGCGCCGGCAGCAGCGCTTCGAGCACCGCCTGCGAGGCCTTGCGCGTGGCCACGGTTTCGGCCTTGGCGTGCAGCTCGGCCGCCAGGGCGCCTGCGCGCTCGGCGAAGCCCGCCGGCAGCTCGCCCGCGGTGCGCCGGCGCAGTTCCGCG
>JBFFZT010000535.1:0-1933 GCA_041568535.1 Burkholderiales bacterium
GTCCTTCACCAGGTCGCCGATCGACACCAGGCCGACGAGCTTGCCCTCCTCCAACACCGGCAGGTGGCGCAGCCGGTTCTCGGTCATGATCGACATGCATTCTTCGCTCGTCTGCTCGGGGCGCACGAACATCACCTTGGCGGTCATGATGTCGCGCACCGGCGTGTCCTTCGACGACTTCGACATGAGCACGATCTTGCGCGCGTAGTCGCGCTCGGTGAGGATGCCGGCGACCTTGCCGCCCTCGCCCACCAGCACCGCGCCGATGTTCTTCTCGGCCATCATCTTCACTGCGTCGAACACCGAGGCCGACGGTGCGATCATGTGCACCGCCTGGCTCGATTTCGTCTTGAGGATCTGCGCCACCGTCGACATAGGAATTCCCTTTCGAAAATTACGGCCGGCCGGTCCCGCCCTTGCGCCGGGCCAGCTCCTTCAGCATCGCTTCCTTCGACATGAACGTGCGGCCCGCGAACGGGCCCTTGTGGCAGTGGTAGCCGCCCGCGCCGCGGTTCTTGTGGCAGCCGTGGCTGTCCAGTGGCTCGCCGTGTGCGCTCGCGCCGGCCGGCGCCAGCAGGACGAAGGCGGCAAGGAAGACCGGATAAAGGGCTGCCCGCCTCACGACCCCGAAGATATAACGGCGGCGCGGCAGCGTACACCCGTCATTTCGGCAATCGCGCCGCCTGCCGCTGCGGCGGCGCCGCAAGGAGCGCCGCCGCGCTGCCGGCCAGCGCGAGCACGGCAAAGGTGGCGAGCGACGCCGTGTAGCTCCCCGTCCAGTCGCGCAGCATCCCCGAGAGCACCGGCCCCAGCGCCTGCCCCACGACCTGCACGGTGAGCGCCACGCCGCGGATCGCGCCGTAGCTCGCGCGCCCGAAGTAATCCGCCCAGGCGATCGGCAGCATGGTGAGCAGGCCGCCGATGCCCAGGCCGAAGAGTGCCGCCGCCCCGTAGGCGAGCGCCGCGCCCTCGACGCTGCGCATCAGCACGCAGCTCGCGCACAGCGTGAGCCCCACCACGACGAGCGCGTAGCGCAGCGGCACGCGCCGCGGCCAGAAGCCGTAGGCGAATCCGGCCACCGCGGACAGCAGCGCAAAGGTGCTCACCGCCGTCGCCGCGACGGTGGGATCGAGGCCGCGCTCGATCAGGTACGGCGCCTGGTGCAGGCTGATCCCGGCCTGCACCGGAAACACGAGAAAGGTGAACAGCGACAGCAGCCAGAACGCGGGCGTGGCCAGGGCTTCGCTGCGCGAATAGATCGGCTCGTCGGGAAACGCGGCGCCGGAGGCCTGCACCGCGGGCGCCCCGTCCGGCCGCAAGCCCAGGTCCTCGGGCCGGCGCACGTGCAGCAGCCACGTCGGCACGAAGCCCACCACCAGCACCGTCGCCCCGATCGCCACCCAGGCCGCGCGCCAGTCGGCGGCCTGCATCACGAAATGCGCGATCAGCGGCATGGTGACGAGCCCGCCCATGGTGACCAGCGTCGCCACCGAGGTCGCGAACGCGCGCCGGCGCACGAACCAGTTGACGATCGAGCCGTGCACGCCGAGGTCGAACGGCCCGGAGAACGCCATGCGCGCGGTGCAGTAGAACACGAAGAAAAACAGCAGCGACTGGGTGAACGAGAGCGCGAGCAGCGGAATCCCGGTCGCGAGCACCGCCACCGACAGGATGGCGCGCGCGCCGTTGCGATCGAGCACGCCGCCCAGGAGCGGCGAGACCAGCGCGCCGAGGATGCCGCCGAGCGACACCGCCGCGGAGATCTGCGTGTGCGACCAGCCGAACTCGCGCGTCATCGGGTCGATGAAGATGGACAGCGTCGCCACCGCGGAGCCCGGGCGCGAGAAGCCGGCCGCGCAGACGCAAGCGAGGATCACCCAGCCGTAGTAGAACGGCAGCCGCGCGGCGAGCGCTTCGACCAGCCGGCGGCGCA
>JBFFZT010000536.1:0-1913 GCA_041568535.1 Burkholderiales bacterium
CCGAACATCGGCGCGTCGTTCGGCGAATCGCCGGCGTAGGCGTACTGCGCCTGCACCGCGCCGAGGTCGGCATCGAACGCCTCCGCGAACAGCAGTTTCGCCGTCGCCAGCTTGTCGTAGTCGCCGAACCAGCCGTTGACGTGGATCGAGCTCACCTTGGCGGTCAGCCCCGCCTCGCGCATCAGCGCGGCGATGCGCTCGGCCTCGGCGAGCGGCAGCGGCGCCACGTCCTCGCAGTAGTCGATGGCCAGATCGGTCTCGCGATAGCCCTGGTCCGAGGCGAGCGCACTGCCGGGCACGGCGGCCATGATGCGCTCGGCGATAGCGCCGAGCCGCGCGCGCTTCGCCGCGCGCTCCGCGTCGCCGTCCACGAAACGCCGCCGCAGCCGGCCGTCGTAGCGGAAATAGAAGGCCCCGTTCTCCCCGACCACCGCGTCCACCGGCCACATGCGCGCGATGTGGTCGCACCAGCCGGCGGGCCGGCCGGTGACGAGGATCGTGCGGCGCCCGGCGCCCTGCAGGCGCTCCAGCGCCGCGTAGGCCTCGGCCGTGAGCCGGCCCTCGGTGCTCAGGGTGTCGTCGAGGTCGAACAGCAAGCCGCGCAGGCGCGACGCGTCGCGCAGGTCCGTCAGGGGCTTCACGGTCGAGACTCTATCGCGTCAGAGGCAGGTGCACGCGCACGATCACGCCGTCGCCGCCGGGCGCGTCCGCCGCCTCGATGGCGCCGCCGTGAAACTCGGCGATGAGGCGCGCCACGTACAGCCCTAGCCCGAGATGCGGCACCGGGCCGGAGCGCGCCTCGCGCACCGACACCATCGACTCGAAGAGGCGCGAGCGCATTTCGGCCGGCAGCGTCGGGCCCCTGTTCTGAACGGCGAGCAGCGCGTAGCGCCCTTGCTCCTCGAGCCACACGCGCACCGTTTCGCCCGGCGGCGAAAACTCGGCCGCATTCTCCACCAGCTTGTCGAGCATCTGCGCCGCGAGATCGGGCGAGCCCGATACCTCGAGCGCGCGCGCCGGCGCCTCGAGCACGATCGGCGTGGCGGCATAGGCGAGCCGATAGCCCTCGACGCAGCCGCGCACCACGGCAGCGAGGTCATAGCGCTCGCGCTCGGCGGTGCGCAGCGCCTGCTCGAGCCGCGTGGCCTCGCTCATGCGTTGCAGGATGGTGTTCAGGCGCGCAAGTCCTTCCTCCGCCCGCGCCACATAGGTGCGGATCTCCTCGGGCGCGGCGGCAAGCTTCAGGTTCTCCAGCGACGAGCGCACCACGGCGATCGGCGTGCGCAGCTCGTGCGACAGCCGCCCGGCCATGCTTTCGAGGTAAACGTGGTGCTGCGCGAGCCGCGCCAGCATCGCCGAGAAGCTGCGCGACAGGTCGCCGATCTCGTCGCCCGCGTCCGAGCCCGCAGCGATGCGCGCCAGGCGACCGCGTGCGTCGATGGCGCTCTCGGCTTCGTCGCGCAGGCGCCGGATGCGCTGCGAAAGGCGCGTGGCGAAACCGATGAGAATGGCGGCGGCGCCCACGAACGCGACCAGCGTCAGCAGCAGCAGCCGCTCCAGCGCGTCGCTGCGCAGGCTGGCGATCGGATTGGTGGTTTCCTCGACGACGACCGCACCGGCGACCTCCGTGGCGTTCCACACCGGGTGCGCCGCCGACATGACCACGGCACGTCCATCGGGCGTCAGCCGCGTACGCGTGCCGGGCGTACCCTGCAGCGCCGAAGCGATGTCGCGCCCGGGGGCAAGCACGTCGTCGGGCACCGCCTCCGCAAAGTCCTCGCTGGGCCGCCTGATCAGCCAATCCGCCACGTGCCGCCACGCCTCGCGCAGCAAGCCGTCCTCGTGCACTTCGTGTGTGTTGCGGCGCAAGCCGCCTTCCAGCGCCAGTACCTGGTAGCGCCGGTTCACCACCC
>JBFFZT010000537.1:0-1904 GCA_041568535.1 Burkholderiales bacterium
CACGCGATGGCGCTTCACCAGCGTGATGCGGGCGCGCACGCGCGAGGTGCACTCCACGCCGGTGCCGGTGACGATGCCGTCGCTGATCGTGGCGTGCGGATCGGCAAAGAACACCAGCGCGCCGGGGACCAGGACCGGCAGATGCACGCGCGACCCCACCCCGGCGTCCTTCTGGTCGAAATCGCCGCCGTAGGCGCCGGCGTAGGACGGCTTGTAGCCCTCCGGCGGCATCGTCGACACGGTACCCAGGTTCGGCGTCAGCGGCAGCGGGATGCGGTCCGCGAACCAGGCCTTGCCATCGCGCACCGGGCAGCGCAGCGCCCGCGGCTCCGGAAACTGCGTGCGCAGAACGCCGAAGTCGCGCAGGATCGCGGTCAAGCCCTCGCCTTCGACGGGCGTGATCTCGAGCAGGTCGATGGCCACCGCATCGCCGGGTTCGGCGCCGCGCACCGCGATCGGCCCCGCGATCGGCGCAAGGGGGTGGCCGTCGCAAGCGGGCGTGAACGGGGTCGGCACGTCCCGGATGTCGCGTACGTCGGCGAACGCGCCGCGCACCTCGAGCTGCACCACCTCGCCGGAACCGATCGTCATGACCGCCGGCGTCTGGGGGCTCACGGAAAACAGGTACACCTGCCGCGCGCTTGCGTCATGCATTCTGGCCCCTCCTTTCCCGAGCGAGCTCGCGGCGAAAGGTCGCCGACAAGGGTCCTCCGGTAGGCATTTATCCTAGTACAAACGATTCATCACTACTCAACTGTTACGGCGATCGCCACCGAACCCGGGCCAGGAGTTGACAGCCGCACGCCCACTCGTCTATTGACGTGAAATGCGCATCAAGTAGTATCTCGCGCCCTCATGCCGCCGATTCTCTCGATCCAGAACCTCGCCAAGACCTACGCCTCGGGCCTGCGGGCGCTGCAGCCGACAAATCTGGAGATACGGAAGGGCGAGATCTTCGCGCTGCTCGGCCCGAACGGCGCCGGCAAGACCACGCTCATCAGCATCGTATGCGGCATTGTCACGCCGAGCGCCGGCACGGCGCTGGTCAAGGGCCACGACATCCTGCGCGAGTACCGCGCGACGCGCGCGCTCATCGGCCTGGTGCCGCAGGAGCTGCACACCGACATGTTCGTCACCGTGTGGAACACGGTGCGCTTCAGCCGCGGCCTGTTCGGCAAGGCGCCGAACCCGCAGCACCTGGAGCAGGTGCTGCGCGAGCTCTCGCTGTGGGACAAGCGCGACGATCGCATCATGACGCTCTCGGGCGGCATGAAGCGGCGCGTGCTCATCGCCAAGGCGCTGGCGCACGAGCCGGAGATCCTGTTCCTCGACGAGCCCACCGCGGGCGTGGACGTCGAGCTGCGCCGCGACATGTGGGCGCTGGTGCGCCGGCTGCGCGAGAGCGGTGTCACCATCATCCTCACCACGCACTACATCGAGGAAGCCGAGGAGATGGCCGACCGCATCGGCGTGATCAGCAAGGGCGCGCTGATCGTGGTCGAGGAGAAGGCCGCGCTGATGAAGAAGCTGGGCAAGAAGCAGCTTACGCTGCACCTGCAGGAGCCGATGGCCGCGATCCCGGCGGCGCTCGGCGAATGGGACCTCGCCCTGAAGAACGGTGGCTGCGACCTCGAGTACACGTTCGACGCGAACGACGAGCGCACCGGCATCCCGGGGCTGCTCAGGCGCCTCGCCGAGCTCGGCATTGGCTTCAAGGACCTGAACACCGAGCAGAGCTCGCTCGAGGAGATCTTCGTCAGCCTGGTGAGCGAGCGCGCATGAGCGCGTTCAACGGCCGCGGCGTGCTCGCGATCTATCTGTTCGAGATGTCGCGCTTCAACCGCACGTTCTGGCAGAGCCTGGTCGCGCCCGTGATCACCACGTCGCTCTACTTCATCGTTTTC
>JBFFZT010000538.1:0-1882 GCA_041568535.1 Burkholderiales bacterium
AACTCGTCGACGATGATCACCTCGCCGTCCTGCACCACGTAGTGCTGGTCGCGATGGAACAGGTTGTGGGCGCGCAACGCCGCGTACAAATGGTGCACGAGGTTGATGTATGCCGGCTCGTACAGGCTTGCGCCCTGCGGCAGCATGCCGACCCGCGCCAGCACTTCCTCGGCCTTGGCATGGCCGGCTTCCGAGAGCGAGACCTGGTGGTTCTTCTCGTCGACCCAGAAGTCGCCCTCCCCCTTCTCGTCCTTCTGGCGCGTGAGCAGCGGCGCCACCGCGTTCATGCGCGCGTAGATTTCGGTGCGATCCTCGGCCTGGCCGGAGATGATGAGCGGCGTGCGCGCCTCGTCGATCAGGATCGAGTCCACCTCGTCGACGATGGCGTAGCGCAGCCGGCGCTGAAAGCGCTCTTCGACGCGCATCGCCAGGTTGTCGCGCAGGTAGTCGAAGCCGAACTCGTTGTTGGTGCCGTAGATGATGTCCGTCGCGTAGGCGGCGCGCTTCGCGTCGGGCTCCATCTGCGGGATGTTGACGCCCACCGTCAGGCCGAGAAAGCCGTAGATCTTGCCCATCCAGTCGGCGTCGCGCCGCGCCAGATAGTCGTTCACGGTGACGATATGCACGCCATGGCCGGCGAGCGCATTGAGATAGGCGGGCAGCGTGGCGACCAGGGTCTTGCCTTCCCCGGTCTTCATCTCCGCGATCTTGCCGTCGTGCAGCACCATGCCGCCGACGAGCTGCACGTCGAAATGGCGCATGCGCAGCGTGCGCTTGGAAGCCTCGCGCACCACCGCGAAGGCTTCGGGCAGCAGCGCTTCCAGGCCCGCGCTCTCGGCGGCGTCGCGCTCGCCCTCGGGCGCAGCCGCGAGGTGCTCGGCGAGTCGCTTGCGAAACTCGTCGGTCTTAGCGCGCAGCGCCGCGTCCGACAGCGCCGCCATCCCGGATTCGAGCGCGTTGATGCGCGCGACGACGCGCGAATACTGCTTCAGCAGGCGCTCATTGCGGCTGCCGAAGATCTTGGTGAGGACGTTGGCCATGGCGTAGTCGCCGCCGCGGCGGCGGACGCGCGAAAATACCCTTGAAACTCAGAATTTTAGCATGCCGGGGCGGATGCCCCGGGGGCCGCTAGCGACTGTTGCGTGCGGCTTGCTGCGCGCCCTGCGAGGCCAGCACGAAGCGCGCCGGATTCTGCGCCACGCCCTTGAAGCGCACCTCGAAGTGCAGGTGCGGCCCGGTCGAGCGCCCGGTCGAGCCGACGTCGGCAATGCGGCGGCCGCGCTGCACGACGTCGCCTTCCCGGACGTACAGCTTGGCGGCGTGCGCGTAGCGCGTCACCAGGTCGTTGCCATGGTCGATGTCGACCACGTTGCCGTACTGGGGGTGAGAGCCGGCGAAGATGACCACGCCGCCGGCCGCAGCCACGATCGGCGAGCCCAGGTCGGCGAGGAAATCGATGCCTTCGTGCATCGCCTGCATGCCGGTGAAGGGGTCGATGCGCATGCCGAAGCCCGAGGCGTTGAACGGCGCGTTCACCGGCATCATGGTCGGGATGAGCTTTTTCTTCACCGCCTGCTCGAAGAGCTGCGCCTCCAGCACGCCGAGCATGTCGGTGCGGTTCTCCATCTGGCGCGAGACCACGTAGAGCTTCTCGCCGAACTCGGCGAGCGACAGATTCTGCGGCGGCAGCGCCGTCGGCTGCGCGCCCCCCAGGCCCGGTGCCTCGCTGAAGCGGAACTCCTGCGGCCGGATGCCGGCCAGGGTCGACAGCCGGTCGCCGAGCGCATCGAGGCGCGCGAGCTGCGCCTGCATCTCGCCCAGCTTCACGGCCATGGCGTTGAGGTTCTGCTGCACGAACTGGCGCGCGCGCTCGGCTTCGCCC
>JBFFZT010000539.1:0-1878 GCA_041568535.1 Burkholderiales bacterium
GGCAGCTCGACAAGGACCTGCCCACCGATACGACCAAGATCCGCCGGCACGGCTACCACGGCGTGGTCGACACCGTCGAGCAGTTCCTCGCTCACCTGCGCAAGTACCGCGAGGCGCGCATCCTGCCCTGAAGCGCCCCGCGCCTCGGCTACACTCCCGCGCATGACCCGCCGCAAGATCCTCGCCGTAACCGGCGGGGCGCAAGGCATCGGCCGCGCCATCGCCCTGGCTTTCGCCCAGCGCGGCTATGCCGTGTCCATTGCCGACACGCAGGTCAGCGCCGGACGCGCGACGCTGAAGGCGCTGCGCAACAAGGGCGCGAAAGCGGAGTTCTACAAGACGGACATCTCGAAGGAAGCGGACGTCAGGAGCTGGCTGCGCGCCACGGCGCGCACGCTGGGCTGCCCCGACGTGCTCGTCAACAACGCCGGCATCCGCGCGAGCGCGCCGTTTCTCACGCTCGCGCCGAAGGCGTTCGATCTGGTTCTCGCCACCAATCTGCGCGGCACGTTCCTGTGCACCCAGGCGGCCGCGAACCTGATGGTGAAGCAGCGCAAGCCCGGCGCGATCATCAACATCGCCTCGACCCGCGCCTTCATGTCCGAAGCCAACACCGAGGCCTACTCCGCCTCCAAGGGGGGCATCGTCGCCCTCACCCACGCCTGCGCCGTCAGCCTCGGCGGGCGCGGCATCCGCGTGAACAGCATCAGCCCGGGCTGGATCGAGACGCGCGGCAGGAAGCATTCGCGCCGCGACCAGCTGCAGCACCCGGCGGGGCGCGTCGGCACGCCCGAGGACATCGCGCGCGCCTGCCTGTTCCTCGCCGAGGATGCCGGCTTCATCACCGGCCAGAACGTCACCGTCGACGGCGGCATGACGGTGAAGATGATCTACGAAGACTAGCGCGGGCCCGTGCCGCACCCGGCCCAGTTCTTCGCCACGCATCGCCTCGTGGTGTCGCGCCTGTTTGCGCTGGCGTTCATCCTCACCGTGCTGGCGGCGGAAAGCGCGCACGAGGGCAACCTTGTTTCCACGGCGCTGTTTCTCAGCGGCCTGGTGCTGGTGGGGATCGCCACGGTCGGGCGCCTGTGGTGCTCGCTCTACATCAGCGGCCACAAGAACGCCGAGCTGATTACCACGGGACCGTACTCGCTCACCCGCAATCCCCTGTACTTCTTTTCGCTGCTCGGTTTCGCGGGCATCGGCTTCGCCAGCGAAACGTTCACCCTCGGCATCGTCCTCATCGTCGCCATGCTCATCGGCTACCCCGCGGTGATCCGCCAGGAGGAAGCCGCGCTGCGCGCGCGCTTCGGCGCCGCGTTCGACGCCTATTGCGCGCGCGTGCCGCGCTTCGCACCGAAGCTTTCCGGCTACGTCGAGCCCGAGTCCTTGCTGGTGAACCCGCGGCTGTTCCGCCGCACGATGCTCGATGTGGTCTGGTTCGTCTGGTTCGTCGGCATCGTCGAGGTGGTCGAGGCGCTGCACGAGTACCATTACGTCGAGCCGCTCATCCACCTGCCCTGATCCCCGGAGATTACTGAATGCAGCACGTCCGCTTCGGCCCCACCGGCCTGCACGTCTCGCGCCTGTGCCTGGGCACCATGACCTTCGGCCTGCAGTGCGACGAGAAGACCTCGTTCGCCATCCTCGACGCGGCCGCCGGCCACGGCATCACCTTCCTCGACACCGCGAATGCCTATCCGCTCGGCGGCAAGCTCGAGGACATGGGGCGCACCGAGGAGATCCTCGGCAAGTGGCTGAAGGGCAAGCGCGAGCAGTTCGTCCTCGCCACCAAGTGCAGCGGCAAGATGGGCAACGCCCCCTGGCAGCAGGGCACCTCGAAGAAGCACGTGCTGAGCGCGATCGACGATTCGCTCA
>JBFFZT010000540.1:0-1867 GCA_041568535.1 Burkholderiales bacterium
GTTCTTCTTCGTGTTCCAGGGATTGCGCGTGATGCCGTGCGCGCTCGAGACGCCCGCGGACAGCATGCCGTAGTCGGGCATCGTGGTCTTGCCGAGGAACACGCAGCCCGCCTGGCGCAGCCGCGCCGCGGGCGGCGCGTCGGCGCCGGCCGGCGCGGCCGGCACGTTGGCCGCGGTGCCGATTGGCGCCGGGTCGCCCTTGGTATGGATATTCTCCTTGAGGGTCACCGGCACGCCGTCCAGCGGCGAGAGCGGCGCCTGCACGCGCCAGCGCCCTTCGGCGTCGCGCGCCTGCTTCAGCGCCGCCTCCCGCAGGATCAGGTACATGGCGTTCAGGCGCGGCTCCCAGGCGTCGATGTGATCGAGGAGGGCGCGCGTCACCTCGACCGGCGAGAGCTCCCCGCCTTCGTAGCTGGCCGCGAGTTCGGCGGCGCTCAGTTCGTGAATGGAGGCCATGGGGTCGGAGTTTATATACCGCAGGTCGGCATAATTCTGTAGTATTTCCGCCATGTGGCGGCGACAGAATCGCCACTTTCACAGGACAAGAGGAGAACCGATGAGAGTCAAATTGCTTGCCGCGGCGCTCGCGGCCGCCGGGGTGTTCGCCGCGCCGGCGCAGGCGCAGAAGGAAATCCAGTTCTGGCATTCGATGGGGGCGGCGCTCGGCGAGCGCACCAACGAGCTCGCCGCGGGCTTCAACGCCAGCCAGAGCGAGTACAAGGTGGTCGCGGTCTACAAGGGCAGCTACCCCGAGTCGATGACCGCGGCGATCGCCGCGTTCCGCGCCGGCAGCCCGCCGCACATCGTGCAGGTGTTCGAGGTCGGCACGGCCACCATGATGGCGGCCAAGGGCGCGGTGAAGCCCGTGTACCAGATGATGAAGGAGGCAGGCGAGCCGTTCAATCCGAGCGCCTACCTGGCCGCGGTGGCCGGTTACTACACCGATCCGCAAGGCAACCTGCTGTCGATGCCCTTCAACAGCTCGACGCCGATGTTCTACGTCAACAAGGACGTATTCAAGAAGCACGGCCTCGATCCGGAAAAGGCGCCCAAGACCTGGAAGGAAGTCGAGGCCGCATCGGCGAAGCTGAAAGCCGGCGGTCAGGACTGCATCTACACCACCAGCTGGCCGTCCTGGGTGCACATCGAGAACTTCAGCGCCTGGCACAACGTGCCGATCGGCACGCTGGAGAACGGCTTCGGCGGCATGGACACGCGCTTCACCATCAACTCGCCGACGCACGTCAAGCACCTCTCGATGCTCGGCGACTTCGCCAAGAAGGGCTATTTCACCTACGCCGGCCTGGGCAACAAGGGCGACGCCAAGTTCTCCAGCGGCGAGTGCGCCATGTTCACCGGCAGCTCGGGCGCGCAGGCGACGCTGCGCAAGCTCGGCAAGTTCGAGTACTCGGTGAACTTCCTGCCCTACCACGACGACGTGAAGGGCGCGCCGCAGAACTCGATCATCGGCGGCGCGACGCTGTGGGTGCTGACGCAGAAGGACACGAGCAGCTACAAGGGCATCGCCAAGTTCTTCTCGTACCTGTCGTCGACCGAGGTGCAGGCGAAGTGGCATCAGGACACGGGCTACGCGCCGATCACCAACGCAGCCTACGATGCCAGCAAGAAGGCCGGCTACTACCAGCAGAACCCGGGCACCGAGACCGCGGTGCTGCAGCTCACGCACAAGCCGCCGACGGCCAACTCCAAGGGCCTGCGCTTTGGCAACTTCGTGCAGGGGCGGGCGGTGATTGAGGAGGAGATGGAGGCCGTGTTCGCGGGCAAGAAGGACGCGAAGACCGCGCTCGACGACGCCGTCAAGCGCGCTAACGACATCCTCGAGAAGTTCGCGGCGGCCAACAAGTAA
>JBFFZT010000541.1:0-1866 GCA_041568535.1 Burkholderiales bacterium
TCTCGGGACGCGCGCGTGCAGCTCGATAGGCTCGCCATTGCGCTGCGGCCGCGCTCGGCCTGGGAATCGGTCGACCTCGGCGTGGGCATGCTGCGCGAATGGTGGCGGCCGCTCTATGCGTCGTTCGCCGCGGTCTACGTGCCGGTCGCCGCGGCGTGCTTCTGGGTCGGCTGGACCTACGGCAAGGCCTGGATCGCACTGCTCCTGCTGTGGTGGCTGAAGCCGCTGTTCGACCGCGTCGCGCTGCACGTCGCCTCGCGCGCGGTATTCGGCGAGGTGCTCGGCGTGAGGAGCACGCTGCGGCAGGCGCCCACATGGCTCGGCACCGGCCTCGTCGGCGCGCTGCTGCTCGGGCGCATCGACATGGCGCGCTCGTTCCACCTGCCGGTGAAGCAGCTCGAGGGCCAGCGCTGGCGCGCGGCGCGCGCGCGCCGCGCGCTGCTCGGCCGGCGCACGCACGGCTACGCCGTGTGGCTGACCGTCGCCTGCCTGCATTTCGAGCTGGTGTTCGTGTGGTCGGTCGACATGCTGTGGAACCTCGTGCTGCCGGCCAAAGCGCAGGAGGGCACCGGCATCTGGGAGGCGATGTTCGCGGACGCGGGCTTCGGCGACATCTTCACCTACGCCGATTACGCCGCCTACGCCGCCGCGGTGCTCATCGTCGAGCCGCTGTACGTCGCCGCCGGCTTCGCGCTGTACCTCAACCGGCGCACGCTGCTCGAGGGCTGGGACCTGGAAGTGGCGCTGCGGCGCATCGGCGCGCGCCGCGGCGCCCCCGCGACCGCCAGTGCCGCCCTGGCCTGCCTCGCCGTCGCGCTCGCGCTGCTGGCGCCCGCCGCGCCGGCCGAAGCGCAGAGCACGGCCAAGGACCCCAAACGCGAGATCGCCGAGGTGCTGAAGGCGCCCGAGTTCCCGCACCAGCGCGAAGTCCGGCGCTGGCAGCGGCGCAGCACGGGCGAAAGCACCTGGCAGGGACCCGACTGGGACCTCGGCTGGCTGCGCGCGCTCGGCTACGCGTTCGCCAAGTCCTCCGAGGTCGCGCTGTGGATCGCGGCCGCGGTGCTGATCGCGCTCGCCGTGTGGTGGGCGCGGCGCCTCATGCCGCGCGCGCCGCCCGTGCCGAAGGATGCGTACCGAGCGCCGCCGTCGCTCTTCGGCATGGCGCTCGCGCCCGAGACGCTGCCCGCGGACCTCGCGGGGGCAGTGCGCGCGCTGCTCGGCGCGGGGCGGCTGCGCGAAGCGCTGGCGCTGCTGTACCGGGGCACGCTCTCGGCGCTGGTGCACGCGCACGGCATCGAGCTCAAGGCGAGCGACACCGAAGGCGAGGCGCTCGAGCGCGTGCGCGCGCACGGCGACGCCGCCACGGCGCAGTTCTTCGGCGTGCTGGTGCTGCACTGGCAGCGCGCGGCCTACGCGCGGCGCGCGCCCGCGGCGGCCGAGGTCGAGCGGCTGCTCGCCGCCTACGGCGAGCGCTGCGCGCCGCGGAGCCCGGCATGAGCCGGCCGCTGCGCCTCGCGCTCGGCGGGCTGCTGCTCGTCGGCCTCGCGTGGTACCTGTCGGGCTTCGAGCGCGTGACCGTGAAGCAGCGCGTCGGCCTCTCGGGCGAGGCGCGCCTGCGCCCGTTTCTCGCCGCCGAGCGCTTCGCCGAGCGCATGGGGCTCGGCGCGCGCGAGCTGCGCGCGCTGCCCGAGCTCGACCAGCTGCCGACCAACGGCGTGCTGCTGATGCCGCGCGGCCGCCAGTCGATCGAGGCGCGCCGCGCCGCGCAGCTCATCACCTGGGCGGCGGCGGGCAACCACCTCATCGTCGAGGCCGAGCGCGCGGGCGTCGCCGACCCCCTGCTCGCGCAGCTGCGCATCGAGCACA
>JBFFZT010000542.1:0-1850 GCA_041568535.1 Burkholderiales bacterium
CACCGCGGTGGGGCGCAATTTCCGCGCCTTCCTCGCGCTCGACTCGGCCGAAGACGCGGCGCGCGCCGCGGGCGTACTGAAAAAGCTCTAGTCCGCGAAGGGCAGCGGCTCGGGTGCGGCGGCGGCGCGCTGCGCGCCGCCGAGCCCGTGCACGCCCACGCCGAGCAGGCGCACCGCCCTCTTGCCGGCGTTCGTGCGCTCGAGCAGCATCAGCGCGCGCTCGGCGATGCGCGCGGCGTCGTGCGTTGCCGGCTCTTCGGTGTGGCTGCGCGTCACGGTGGTGAAATCCGCGTAGCGCACCTTGATCGTCACGGTGCGCGCATACAGTCCCTTCTTCGATACCTGCGCGGCCACGCGCCGCGCGAGGCGCTCTATCTCGGCGCGCATCTCGTGCAGCTCGACGAGGTCCTCCGGATAAGTGTCTTCGGACGAGATCGACTTCCACGGCCGGTCGGGCGTCACCGGCCGCGGATCGTCGCCGCGCGACAGTCTTTGCAGCCACTCGGCGTGGCTGCCCACCGCCTTGCGCAACCGCGCTTCGTCCGCGGCGCGCACGTCCACCAGCTTCTCGATGCCGATGGCGCGCAGCTTTTGCGCCGTCACCGGCCCGACGCCCCACAACGCCTCCACCGGCAATTGCTGCAGGAACGCCTCGACGCGCTCGGGCGCGATCACCGTGAGCCCGTTCGGCTTTTTCCAGCCCGAGGCGATCTTCGCGAGGAACTTGTTCGGCGCCACGCCCGCCGAGGCGGTAAGCGCGGTCTCGACGAAGATGCGCGACTTGAGGTATTTCGCCACCTCCGTGGCGAGCGGCTGGTGCAGCGAGTTCTCGGTGACGTCGAGGTATGCCTCGTCCAGCGACAGCGGCTCGACGAGCGGCGTCACCGAGCGCAGGATCGCCATCACCTGCTGCGATACCTCCCGGTACTTGGTGAAGTTCGGCCGCACGATGACGAGCTCCGGACACGCGCGCACCGCGCGCGCCATCGGCATCGCCGAGCGGATGCCGAACTTGCGCGCCTCGTAGCTGCACGCGGCGACCACCCCGCGCCCCTGCGGCGAGCCGCCGACGGCGACCGGCCTGCCCTTCAAGGACGGGTCGTCGCGCTGCTCGACGGAGGCGTAGAACGCGTCCATGTCGAGGTGGATGATCTTGCGCACCTCGGGCATGCGGAATAGTGTACGCAGCGGCATTGTTCGCAGCCAACCACGAAGGGAGGACGCATGAGACCGGAAATCACGCTGCTCGCCTGGTCGGCAGTCCTGGCGATCGTGCACATGCTCGCTACTGTGCAGGCGCTCGTGAATCAGAAGGGCCTGATGACCGCGTTCGGCAACCGCGAGAACCTCGGCGAGCTGGCGGGCTGGGGCGGGCGCGCGCAGCGCGCCAACGTCAACATGGCGCAGAACCTGGTGGTGTTCGCCGCGGTGGTGCTCGCCGCGGTGGCGGCGGGCCGCACCAACGAGATGACGCTGCTCGGCGCGCAGCTGTTCTTCTGGAGCCGCGTGGCCTACGCGGTGTGCTACCTCGGCGGCATCCCGTACCTGCGCACGGCCTCGTGGCTGGTGTCGATCGTCGGCATCGCGCTGATCCTCATTCAGCTGTTCTAGCGCATTCGCGCGCCACGCCCTGGCGGATGATCTGCGCCAGGCGCAGCGCGCCCGGCCCGGCCGCGTCGCGGTCGGCGAAGGTGAGGTAGAGCGTCCCCGCCTTCTCGCCGCCTTCGCGCAGCGGCAGGGGCTTGAGCTCGCCGCGCTCGAGCTCGCGGCGCACGCTGTCGAGCGGGTACCAGGCGTACCCCATGCCCTGGCACACGGCGTGGATCGCGGTCGCCTTCTGCGTCACCGTC
>JBFFZT010000543.1:0-1848 GCA_041568535.1 Burkholderiales bacterium
CGAGGGGCAAAGCCGCCCGCTCAAGCAGCGCCTGGGCACCATCGCCGGGCGCGGCGGCCCCGGCGCCGGCGAAGCGTTCCCGGAGGACGGCGACTAGCGCATGCGCTACGACGACATCCTCGTCGTCGGCGGCTCCGGATTCGTCGGCCGGCACCTGGTCGCGGCGCTCGCGGCGCGCGGCGCGCGCGTCACCGTGCCGACGCGCCGCCGTGCGCGCGCGGGGCACCTCCTGCCCCTGCCCACCGTGGAGGTGGTCGAAGCCGACGTCGGCCGCCCGGGCGAGCTCGAGCGGCTCGCCGCCGGGCGCGACGCCGTCGTCAACCTGGTCGGCGTGCTGCACAGCCGGCGCGGGCGGCGCGACGAGCGCGGCCCGAACGACTACGGCCCCGACTTCGCGCGCGTGCACGTCGAGCTGGCGCAGGCCGTGGTGAACGCCTGCCATGCGGCGGGCGTGAAGCGGCTGCTGCACATGAGCGCGCTCGGCGCCGACCCGCGCGGGCCTTCGGAGTACCTGCGCTCCAAGGGCGTGGCCGAGCGCGCGGCGCTCGCCGCGGCCGACACGGCGGTGACCGTGTTCCAGCCCTCGGTGATCTTCGGGCCCGAGGATGCGTTCCTCAACCTGTTCGCGACGCTGGCGCGCTTCCTGCCGGTGCTGGTGCTCGCCTGCCCCGAGGCGCGCTTCCAGCCGGTGTACGTCGGCGACGTGGCGCAGGCGTTCGTCGCCGCGCTCGATGCGCGCGAGGCGCACGGGCAGCGCTATACGCTGTGCGGCCCGCGGCAATACACGCTGCGCGAGCTGGTGCAGACGGTGTGCCGCATCACCGGGCGGCGGCGCCTCGTCATCGGCCTGGGCGATCGCCTGTCGTACGTCCAGGCGCGCCTGATGGAGCTCCTGCCGGTGAAGCTGATGACGCGCGACAACTACTACTCGATGCAGGTGCCGAGCGTGTGCGACGGCGCGTTCCCGTTCGGCATCGAGCCCGCGGCGCTCGAAGCGGTGGCACCCGCGTGGCTCGCGCCGGCGATGGCGCAGGCGCGCCTGCGGCGCGACGCGGGGCGCTGATGGCCGGGCTCACGCTGGTCATCGGCAACAAGAACTACTCGTCCTGGTCGCTGCGGCCCTGGCTGGCGATGAAAGTGCTTGGCATCCCATTCGAGGAGAAACGCATCGCGCTCTACGGGCCAGAATCCAAGAGCGCGCTCCTCAAGTACTCGCCCGCGGGCAAGGTGCCGTGCCTCGTCGACGGCGAGCTGCGGGTCTGGGACTCGCTCGCGATCCTCGAGTACCTCGCCGAGCGCGAGCCGCGGCTGTGGCCCGCGGACGCAGCGCAGCGCGCGCGCGCGCGCTCGATCTCGGCCGAGATGCACGCGGGCTTTCCCAACCTGCGCCACCACATGAGCATGAACATCCGCAGGCGCCACCCCGGCAAGGGGCGTACGCCCGAGGTGCTCGCCGAGATCGAGCGCATCGTGCAGATGTGGAGCGAGGCGCGCGGCCCGTTCCTCTACGGCGCGTTCTGCGCCGCCGACGCGATGTACGCGCCGGTGGTGCTGCGCTTTCGCACCTACGAGGTCGAGCTGCCGGGCGTGTGCCGCGCCTACGCCGATCGCGTGCTCGCGCTGCCCGCGCTGCAGGAATGGATGCGCGACGCCGAGCGCGAAACGGAGTCGCTGCCCCAGTTCGAACAGTACGCGTGAAGAAGTACGTCGTCGGCGGGGTCGTGCGCGACGAGCTGCTCGGCCTGCCGGTGGCCGACCGCGACTGGGTGGTGGTCGGGGCGACGCCGGAGGACATGGTGCGCCAAGGCTTCCGGCCCGTGGGCAAGGACTTCCCGGTGTTCCTGCACC
>JBFFZT010000544.1:0-1847 GCA_041568535.1 Burkholderiales bacterium
CGCAAGAAGGTGCAGCCGCTGCTCAAGGAGCTCGCGCGTGAGGGCTAGCCTGCTGGCGCTGGCACTGGTTGCGGGACTCGCGGCGGCGCAGGCCGATCCGGCGCTGGAGAAGCGCGTTACGGGCCTCGCGCACGAGCTGCGCTGCCTCGTGTGCCAGAACCAGACGATCGCCGACTCCAACGCGCCGCTCGCCGTCGACCTCAGGAACCAGATCCGCGAGCAGCTGCAGCAGGGCGCGAGCGAGCAGGACGTGATCGACTTCATGGTGGCGCGCTACGGCGACTTCGTGCTGTACCGGCCGCCGCTCAAGTTCACCACGATCGCGCTGTGGGCCGGGCCGTTCCTGCTGCTCGCGCTCGGCATCGTGGTGCTGGTGCGCCGCCTGCGGCAACGCCGCACGCCCGCGCCGCAACTGTCGGAAGCGGAGCGCGCGCGCGCCGCGCGCCTGCTCGAATGACGCTGTTCTGGGTGCTCTGCGCGCTGCTCGCCGCGGGCGTGCTCGCGCTCGTGCTGCGACCGCTGGTGCGGGGCGGCGCGGCGGCGCAAGTGTCGCGGCGCGAGGCCAACATCGCGGTCTACCGCGACCAGCGGCGCGAGCTCGACGCCGACCTCGCCGCGGGCAAGCTCGCGCCGGACGAGCACGAGAAGGCGCGCGCCGAGCTCGAGGCGCGGCTGCTCGAGGACGTCGATGCCGCGGCCGAGAGCGCGCCCGCGCCGCGCGGCAGCCGGCGCGCGGCCGTGGCGCTCGGCGTCACCGTGCCGGTCGCGGCGCTCGCGATCTATCTCGCCGTGGGCTTGCCCGCCGCAGTGGACGCGCCGCCCGGGCACGGCGAGATCACCGCGCACCAGATCGAGGTGATGGTCGAGCGCTTGGCCGCGCGCCTGCGCGAGAACCCGGACGACGCCGACGGCTGGAAGATGCTCGGGCGCTCCTACGCCGTGCTCGGGCGCTTCGGCGAGGCGGTGGACGCCTATTCCAAGGCGGCGCTGCGCGCGCCGCGCGATGCGCAGCTGCTCGCCGATTTCGCCGACGCGCTCGCCATGGCGCGCGGCCGCAGCCTGCAGGGCGAGCCGGAAAAGCTCGTGCAGCGCGCGCTCGAGATCGAGCCGACCAATTTGAAGGCGCTCGCGCTCGCCGGCACCGCCGCCTTCGAGCGCGAGGCGTTCAAGGTGGCCGCCGACTACTGGGGGCGCATGCTGCCGCTGGTGCCGCCGGACTCCGCGGATGCGCAGGCAATCCGCGACAACGTGGCGCAGGCGACGCAGCTCGCCGGCGGCAAGCCGCCCGGGCCGCTGGCTGCCGCGCCGCCGGCTGCGGCCTTGCGCGGCTCGGTGCGCATCGCGCCGGCGCTCAAGGGAAAGTACGGCGCCGAGGACACAGTGTTCATCTACGCACGCGCGGCCGAGGGCCCGCCGATGCCGCTCGCCATCCTGCGGCGCAAGGCGGGCGAGCTGCCGCTCGATTTCGCGCTCGACGACTCGATGGCGATGGCGCCCGGCGCGGAGCTGTCGTCCTTCCCGCGCATCGTGGTGACGGCGCGCATTTCGCGCTCGGGCCAGGCGAAGGCGCAGCCCGGCGACCTGCAGGGCGCGAGCGCGCCGGTGGCGAGCGACGCGCGCGGCGTCGAGGTGGTGATCGACACCGAGGTGCGCTAGCGCCTTACCAGTCCGCGTCCACGCGCGGGTACGCGCCCCCCGCGTCGATGCGCAGCCACGACACGATCGGCGAGCCCCAGACCTCGATGCGCCTCAATCCCGGGAGCGGGTTGTCGTCGCGGTAGGTGTGCAGGTCGCCGTGCACCAGCACCAGGCGATCGGCGTACCACGCGGCGTGCGTGGCGAGCACC
>JBFFZT010000545.1:0-1837 GCA_041568535.1 Burkholderiales bacterium
GGCTGCATCGCGGACGACCTGACCGGCGCCACCGACCTCGGCGTGACGCTCGCGCGCGAGGGCCTGTCGGTGGTGCCGGTGAACGGGGTACCGGAAGCGGGGCTCGCCGCGCCCGACGCCGATGCGGTGGTGGTGGCGCTGAAGTCGCGCACTAACAAGCCCGAGGAGGCGGTCGAGTGGTCGCTGCGCTCGCTCGCCTGGCTGCGCCGCGCCATGGCGAGCCACATCTACTTCAAGGTCTGCTCGACTTTCGATTCCACGCCGCGCGGCAACATCGGGCCGGTGGCCGACGCGCTGCTCGCGGCGCTGGGGCGCGAGTTCGCGCTCGCCACCCCCGCCTATCCGCGCAACCAGCGCACGGTGTACCTCGGCAACCTTTTCGTCGGCGCCGTGCCGCTCGCCGAGTCGGGCATGCGCAACCACCCGCTCACGCCGATGACCGATTCGAACCTCGTGCGCGTGATGGGCGCGCAGACCAAGGGCCGCGTCGGCCTCGTGGATTTCGCCGCGGTGGAGGCGGGCGCGGCGGCGGTGCAGGCGCGCTGCGAGGCGCTGCGCGCCGAGGGCTGCCGCTACGCGATCGTCGATGCGATCCGCGACGAGCACCTCGTCGCCGCGGGCGCGGCCTGCGCCGACCTGAAGTTCTCGATCGGCGGCGCCGGCCTCGCCATGGGCATCGCGCGCGCGCTGGCGAAGGGTGCGAAGAAAGCGGCGGGCGCCGCGCTGCCGAAGGTCGCCGGCGCCGCCGCGATCCTCTCCGGCAGCTGCTCGGAGGCGACGCTGGCGCAGGTCGAAGCCGCGCGCGCGAAGTTTCCCGCGCTGCACCTGGATCCGGCGCGGCTCGACGTGGAGGCGGCGCTCGCCTGGGCCAAGCCGAAGCTCGGCGCGACGCCGGTGCTCATCTACACCTCGGCGCCGCCGTCGGCGCGGGCCGAGGGTCGCGCGGAGGCGATCGAGCTGGCGTTTCGCGGCCTCGCGCGCGGTCTGGCCGCCGCGGGCGTGCGCCGTTTCGTGGTGGCGGGCGGCGAGACCTCGGGCGCGGTGGCCGAGGCGCTCGGCGTGCGCGCGCTCGCCATCGGGCCGGAGATCGCGCCGGGCGTGCCGTGGACCGCGGCGCTCGGCGGCGAGCCGATGCTGCTCGCGCTCAAGTCGGGCAACTTCGGCGGTCCGGACTTCTTTACGAAGGCGTTCGAGGTGCTGGCGTGACCGAGAGCCAGCTGCGCGAGCAGCTCGTGATGTTCGGGCAGTCGCTGTACGCGCGCGGCTACGCGCACGGCAGCTCGGGCAACCTTTCCGTGCGCCTGCCCGATGGGCTGCTGGTGACGCCGACCAACTCCTGCCTCGGCCGGCTCGACCCGGCCAGAATCGCGAAGCTCGACAAGGCGGGCAAGCACCTCTCGGGCGACAAGCCGTCGAAGGAAGGTTTTCTGCACCTCGCCATGTACGAGGAGCGCGCGAGCGCGCAGGGCATCGTGCACCTGCATTGCACGCACTGCGTCGCGGTGTCCTGCCTGCGCCACGCCGATGCGTCGAACGTGCTGCCGCCGCTTACCGCGTACTACGTGATGCGCATCGGCAAGCTGCCGCTCGTGCCGTACTACCGGCCGGGCGATCGCGCGCTTGCCGAAGCCGTGCGCGAGAAGGCGAAGAAGCATCACGCCGTGCTCCTCGCCAACCACGGCCCGGTGGTCGCCGGCAAGTCACTCGAGGACGCCGTGTACAACGCCGAGGAGATGGAGGAGACGGCGAAGCTGCACCTCCTGCTCACCGCGCGCGACACGCAGCCGCTGGACGCGGCGCAGATTGCGGACCTGGAGGCGCATTTCCCCAGCTGAGA
>JBFFZT010000546.1:0-1821 GCA_041568535.1 Burkholderiales bacterium
GCACGACCATGACGAGCGCGACGACGAATCCGGCAAGGATCACCACCACGCCGATCGCCTCGACGATCGTGCCGGCGGTGGCGAACGCTGCGATCAGCCCGTCCACGAGCGCCTCCGATCGCCTTGTCAGACCTGCGCGCGGCGCAGGCGCAAGGCGTTGGTCACGACCGATACCGAGCTCGCCGCCATCGCTGCGCCGGCAATAATGGGCGACAGCAGCAGCCCGAACACGGGATAGAGCACGCCCGCGGCAATCGGAATGCCGAGTGCGTTGTAGCCGAAGGCGAACACCAGGTTCTGGCGGATGTTGCGCATGGTGGCGCGCGAGAGCGCCGCGGCGCGAGCAATGCCGCGCAGGTCGCCCTTGACCAGCGTCACACTCGCGCTTTCCATCGCCACGTCGGTGCCCGTGCCCATCGCGATGCCGACGTGCGCCTGCGCGAGCGCGGGGGCATCGTTGATGCCGTCGCCGGCCATCGCCACCTTGCGGCCTTCAGCCTGCAGGCGCTTCACTTCTTTCGCCTTGTTCTCGGGCAGCACTTCGCCCACGGCCTCGTCGATGCCGAGCTGGCGCGCGACCACCGCGGCGGTGCGCTTGGAGTCGCCCGTGAGCATGACAATTCGAATGCCACGTTGCTTGAGCGCCGCAATCGCCTCCGGGGTGCTGTCCTTGACAGGGTCGGCGACCGCTGCGATACCGTGCGTGCGTCCATCGACCGCGAAGAAAACCACGGTCTTCGCCTCGGCACGCCAGGCTTCCGCGCGTTCCTCCCAGGCGCCGGTGTCGGCGCCGTGCTGCTGCAGGAAGGCGCGCGAGCCGACCACGACGTTGCGCCCGTTGACGCGCGCCTGTACGCCCAGGCCGTTCACCGATTCGAAGTTCTCCGCGCGCGCCGGAGCGGCCTTGCGCGCCTTCGCGCCCTCCACAATCGCGGTGGCGATCGGGTGCTCGGAGAGCTGTTCGACGCCTGCGACGAGCGAGAGCGCTTCGGCTTCGTCGATGCCTTCGCAGGCGAAATCGGTGAGCGCTGGCTTGCCGAGCGTGAGCGTACCGGTTTTGTCCACGACCACGGTGTCGATTTGGCGCATGTGCTCGATCGCCTCGGAGTTGCGGAACAGAATCCCCATCCCGGCGCCGCGCCCCATCGCAACCGTCATCGAGATCGGCGTCGCCAGGCCGACCGCGCACGGGCACGCGATGATCAGCACCGCGACCGCGTTCAGCAGCGCGTAGGTAAGCGCCGGCTCGGGCCCGAAAAACCCCCACACTAGCGCGGTGAGGATTGCGATCGCGACTACGGTCTGCACAAAGTACGCGGCGATCAGATCGGCGAGGCGCTGGATCGGCGCCTTGGTGCGCTGCGCTTCCGCCACCATGTGCACGATGCGCGAGAGCAGCGTCTCCGACCCGACGCGGTCGGCGCGCATGACGATCGAGCCACTGCCGTTCACCGTCGCGCCGGTGACGCGGTCGCCCGCCTTCTTGGCGACCGGCACCGGCTCGCCCGTGATCATCGATTCGTCCACGCGGCTCTCGCCTTCGAGCACAGCGCCGTCCACCGGAATCTTCTCGCCAGGCTTGACGCGCAGGCGATCGCCCTCATGCACCGAGTCGAGCGGCACCTGCTCTTCGCCGCCATCCTCCTTCAGCCGCCAGGCGAGATTGGGCGCGAGCTCGAGCAGCTGGCGGATCGCCTTGCTCGTCTGACCCATGGCGCGCAGCTGCAGCACTTCGCCGACCATCACCAGCGTGACGATCACGCCCGCGGCCTCGAAGTAGGTGCCCACCGAGCCGTCGTGCTCGCGGAATTCGGCCGGAAA
>JBFFZT010000547.1:0-1803 GCA_041568535.1 Burkholderiales bacterium
CAAGTGGTATATCCTGCAGGGCGTGTTCGCGACGGACCTGTGGCTGGTGGCGGCGGTGCTGCTCGCAAGCACGCTGCTCAACGCGGCCTATTTCCTGCCGATCGTCTACGCGGCGTTCTGCCGCGCACCGAGTGGTGACGCCCACGGTGAGGCACCGCTGCCGGTCGTGATCGCGCTCATCATCACCGCTGCCGGCACGGTCGCGCTGTTCTTTGCACCGGAGCTGACGCTTGCGCTGGCACGAAGCTTCGCAGGGCTTTGAGGGAGGCAAGTGTGAAACCCACAGGTGAACGCAAATACTGGCTGGACCGCAAGGAAAACGTTTCCAAGGTGTACTGGGGCGTCTGGGTGCTGTGCGCGCTGCTCTTTCTCGTCGAGCCGCTGGTGCACAAGCACGGCGATTTTTCGTTCGAGAACTGGTTCGGCTTCCACGGCTGGTTCGGCTTCGTCGCCTGCGTCGCGCTGGTGCTCGCCGCGAAGCTGCTGCGGGTCTTTCTGAAGCGCCCCGAGGACTACTATGAGCGGCCTTGAGCTCTCGCCCGCCTGGACGCTGATCTTCGGCGCCGCGCTGGTGCCGTTCCTGCGCGGCACGGCGCGGGGCGTTTGGACGCTCGCCCTGCCGGTCGCGGGCATGGTGCAGCTCTGGCTGCTGCCTGCGGGCGAGTTCGGGCAGCTCGAGTTCCTCGGCGAGCAGCTGCTGCTCATGCGCGTGGACCGCTGGAGCGTGCTGTTCACGCTCGTGTTCCTGATCGCGGCGCTGCTCTCCTCAATTTACGCGCTGCACGTGCGCGACTGGGTGCAGCCGGCCGCGGGCCTCGCCTACGCCGGCGCGGCGATCGGTGCGGTGCTCGCGGGTGACCTGGTAACGCTATTCGTGTTTTGGGAGCTCACCGCAGTGACCTCGGTGTTCCTGATCTGGGCGCGCGGCAGCGAGCGCGCCTACCACGCCGGCATGCGCTACATCGTGATCCAGCTGCTTTCTGGGATGCTGCTGCTCTTCGGCGCGCTGCAGCAGCTCGCCGCCACCGGGTCACTGCGCTTCGAGCACATCGGGCTGGACGGGCCCGGCGGTCTGCTCATCTTCCTCGCCTTCGGCATGAAATGCGCGTTCCCGCTGCTGCATAACTGGCTGCAGGACGCCTACCCGGAGTCGACCGAGGCCGGCACCGTGTTCCTGTCGGCGTTCACCACCAAGCTCGCCGTGTACGCGCTTGCGCGCGGCTTCGCCGGCACCGAGGCGCTGATCTGGATCGGCGCCACGATGACTGCATTCCCGATCTTCTACGCGGTAATCGAGAACGACCTGCGGCGCGTGCTCGCCTACAGCTTGAACAACCAGCTCGGCTTCATGGTGGTCGGCATCGGCATCGGCACCGAGCTCGCGCTGAACGGCACCGCGTCGCACGCCTTCAGCCATATTCTGTACAAGGCGCTGCTCTTCATGTCGATGGGCGCGGTGCTGTATCGTGTCGGCACGATCAATGGAACTGACCTCGGCGGGCTGTATAAGTCGATGCCCTGGACGACGGGTTTCTGCATCGTCGGCGCGGCTTCGATCTCGGCGTTCCCGCTGTTCAGCGGCTTCATCAGCAATTCGATGATCCTGTCGGCGGCGGCCGGCGAGGGCCATCTGATTACCTGGCTCGTGCTGCTGTTCGCCTCCGCGGGGGTGTTCCATCACTCGGGAATTAAGATTCCGTACTTCGCGTTCTTCGCGCATGACTCCGGAAAGCGCTGCGCGGAGGCGCCGATGAACATGCTCGTCGCGATGGCGATCACCGCGGCGCTGTGCATCGGCATCGG
>JBFFZT010000548.1:0-1799 GCA_041568535.1 Burkholderiales bacterium
CCCACCGCGGAGGGCATGCGCCCGAGAAGCGCCGACACTTCCGTGCCCGCGAGCGTAAAGCGGGAGATGTTGTCCACGAAGAACAGGATGTCGCGACCTTCGTCGCGGAATGCTTCGGCCATGGTGAGGCCGGTGAGGCCCACGCGCAGGCGGTTGCCCGGCGGCTCGTTCATCTGGCCGAACACCATCGCCACTTTGGATTCCTTCAGGTTGTCGAGCTTGACGACGCCCGCCTCCATCATCTCGTGATAGAAGTCGTTGCCCTCGCGCGTGCGCTCACCCACGCCCGCGAACACCGACAGGCCCGAGTGCTGGGTGGCGATGTTGTTGATCAGCTCGAGCATGTTGACGGTCTTGCCGACGCCGGCGCCGCCGAACAGGCCGACCTTCCCGCCCTTGGCGAACGGGCAGATGAGGTCGATCACCTTGATGCCGGTCTCGAGCAGCTCCACGGAGGGCGACAGCTCGTCGAATTTCGGCGCGAGCTGGTGAATCGAGCGCAGCGTCTCGGACTTGATCGGGCCGACGTCATCGATCGGGCGCCCGAGCACATCCATGATGCGGCCGAGCGTGCCTTCGCCGACCGGCACCGAGATCGGCGCGCCGGTGCCGCGCACCTTCATGCCGCGGCGCAGGCCGTCGGAGGAGCCGAGTGCGATGCAGCGCACGACGCCGTCGCCGAGCTGCTGCTCGACCTCGAACGTCAGACCCTTCTCGACCAGGCCGCCCTCGCCCGTGTCTTCCAGGACGAGCGCGTCGTAGATATTGGGCATCGCTTCGCGCGGGAACTCGATATCGGTGACTGCGCCGATGCACTGGACGATGGTGCCTTTGGTATCTGCCATGGTTCGATCCCTCAAACGGCGGCTGCGCCGCCCACGATTTCCGAAAGCTCTTTGGTAATGCCGGCCTGGCGGTTCTTGTTGTAGACCAGGGTCAGCTCGTCGATCAGGGTCTCGGCGTTGTCGGAGGCGGCCTTCATCGCCACCATGCGTGCCGACTGCTCGGACGCCATGTTCTCCGCCACCGCCTGGAAGATGATGGCCTCGATGTAGCGTGTCATCACCTGGTCGAGCACCGCTTTCGCCTCGGGCTCATACAGGTAGTCCCAGACCGTTTCCGGCGCGCCCAAGCGCTCGCCCGAAAGCGGCAGCAGCTGCTCCACCACCGGCTCCTGCTTCATGGTGTTGATGAAGCGTGTGTAGCCGATCATCAGCCGGTCGAAGCGGTCGCTGCTGTAGCCGTCGAGCATCACCTTGACGGTGCCGATCAGCTTGTCCATCTGCGGGCGGTCGCCGATCTGCACGGCGTGCGAGACGATGTTGGCGCCCAGGCGCTGCATGAAGCCCATGCCCTTGTTGCCGATGCAGCAGACGTCGATCTCCTCGCCCTCGGCCTGCCACTGCTTGTACTGGGTGAGCACCATGCGCAGGAGGTTCGTGTTGAGCGCGCCGCACAGGCCCTTGTCGGTGGTGATGACGATCAGGCCCACGCGCTCCACGCTGTCGCGCTCCACGAGGAACGGGTGCCGGTACTCGGGGTTGGCGTGGCTGATGTGCGCCGCCACGGTGCGGATCTTCTCGCCGTAGGGGCGCGCCATGCGCATGCGCTCCTGCGCCTTCCGCATCTTCGACGCGGCGACCATTTCCATCGCCTTGGTGATCTTGCGCGTGTTCTGCACGCTCTTGATCTTGACCCGAATTTCCTTGGTGCCCGGCATCGCGCGCGCTCAGTAAGACCCGTTCTTCTTCCAGTCGGCGATGGCTTCCTTCAGCGCCTTCTCATCCTCCGCCGGCAGG
>JBFFZT010000549.1:0-1796 GCA_041568535.1 Burkholderiales bacterium
GACCATCGCCGTGCGCTTTCCCGCGTTCGGCGACGGCCGCGGCTACTCCATCGGGCGCCTCTTGCGCGAGCGTTACGGCTACCGCGGGGAGCTGCGCGCGATCGGCGCAGTGGCGCGCGACCACCTGTACTTCATGGCGCAGTGCGGCTTCGACGCCTTCGAGCTGCGCGCGGGCGAGGATCCGAAGGAGGCGCTCGCCGCGTTCGACGATTTCAGCGAGGGCTACCAGGCCACCGTGGCGCGGCCGCAGCCGCTGTTTCGCCGCAGGCAGGCGCCGTGAGCCGCGCCGCAGACGCGCAGCGGCTGCTCGAGCGCGCGGCCTCGGCCTACGCGCCGGCGGCGTTCTCCTCGAGCCTCGGCGCCGAGGACATGGTGCTGACCGACCTGATCGCGCGCGAAGGGCTGCCGATCGAGATCTTCACGCTCGACACCGGGCGGCTGCACGCCGAGACTGTGGAGCTCATCGCGCGCGTTCAGGCCCACTATGGACTCGCGCTGCACGTCGTGCATCCCGATGCGGCGGCGGTCGCGGACTACGTGGTGCGCCATGGCCGCGATGCCTTCTACATCAGCCGCGAGTTGCGCCAGCATTGCTGCGAAATCCGCAAGGTCGAGCCGCTGCGACGCGCGCTGCAAGGCAAACGCGCCTGGATCACGGGCCTGCGACGCGGGCAGTCGTCGGCGCGCGCCGACCTGCCGCTCGCCGGATTCGACGCCGCGTTCAACGTCGCCAAGTTCAACCCGCTGGCCGAATGGAGCGAGGCCGAGGTGTGGGCCTATCTCGGCGAGCACAAGGTGCCGTACAACGCGCTGCACGACCGCGGCTTCCCGTCGATCGGCTGCGCGCCCTGCACGCGCGCCGTCGCGCCGGGCGAAGACCCGCGCGCCGGGCGCTGGTGGTGGGAGCAGGACAGCAAGAAGGAGTGCGGCCTGCACGTAAATGGGGACAGCCCTCATTTGCCCGTGCGGGTCACGAGCGTATGAGCCCCGGCACCGTGTACCTCGTCGGCGCCGGCCCGGGCGCGCCGGATCTCCTTACGCTGCGCGCGGCGCGACTGCTGGCCGAGGCCGACATCGTGCTGCACGACGCGCTGGTGCACCCGGATACGCTCGCGCTCGCCGCGAAAGCGGAGAAGGTCGCGGTCGGCAAGCGCTGCGGCCGGCACTCGAGCGCGCAGGCCTTCATCAACAAGCGCCTGGTGGACGCGGCGCGGCGCCACCGTACCGTGGTGCGCCTGAAAGGCGGCGATCCGATGCTGTTCGGGCGCGCGCAGGAGGAGATCGATCACCTGCGCGCCGCCGGCATCGCGGTGGAAGTGGTTCCGGGCGTCACCGCCGCGCTCGTTGCAAGCGCAGAGCTCGGCGCCTCGCTCACGCAGCGCGGTCTCGCGCGCAGCGTGGCGTTCGTGACGCCGCGCGTTGGCGCAGGCGAAGGCGCGTCGGACTGGGCGAAGAGCGCCGCCGCCGCCGATACTGCCGTGATCTACATGGCGGCGGGGGAAGCGCGCGCCACGCGCGAGGCACTGCAGGCTGCAGGCGTCCCGGGGCAGACGCCGGTCGCGGTGGTGGAGAACGCATCCCTTGCATCCTCGCAAGCGAGCACGGGCACTCTGGCGCAGCTCGAGTTGCTGCTTGCAGCGCGCGGCAACGGGCCGGTCGTGATGCTGCTCGGGAGGGCGATGGCGAAGGCCGCGGCGCCAGCGCTGGACGTACCGGTGCTGCGCTCAATGCGCCTGTAGCAGGCTGCCCCAGCCTTCGATCCGGTCCGCGATGCCGTTCTTGCGCAGGGCGTGCCA
>JBFFZT010000550.1:0-1792 GCA_041568535.1 Burkholderiales bacterium
GACTCCAACGACCTCGAGCGTGAGCGCGGCATCACCATCCTCGCCAAGAACTGCGCGGTGCGCTACGAAGGCACCCACATCAATATCGTCGACACCCCGGAGCACGCCGACTTCGGTGGCGAGGTCGAGCGCGTGCTGTCGATGGTCGACGGCGTGCTGCTGCTGGTGGACGCGGTCGAGGGCCCCATGCCGCAGACGCGCTTCGTCACGCGCAAGGCGCTGGCGCTGGGCCTTAAGCCGATCGTCGTCGTCAACAAGGTGGACCGCCCCGGCGCGCGCGCGCAATGGGTGGTGAACCAGACCTTCGACCTGTTCGACAAGCTCGGCGCCACCGAGGAGCAGCTCGACTTCCCCGTGGTCTACGCCTCCGCCCTCGAAGGCTGGGCGAGCCTCGAGCCCGGCGCGCGCGGCGGCGACATGAAGCCGCTGTTCGAGGCGATCCTCGCGCACGTGCCGATGCGCGACGAGGACGCCGACGGCCCGCTGCAACTGCAGATCTGCTCGCTCGATTACTCCAGCTACGTCGGCAAGATCGGCATCGGCCGCATCCGTCGCGGGCGCCTCAAGGCCGCGCAGGAGGTGCTGGTGCTGACCGGGCCGGACGCGACGCCGCTGAAAGCCAAGGTCAACCAGGTGCAGATGTTCGAGGGGCTGCAGCGCGTGCAGGTGGACGCGGCCGAGGCGGGCGACATCGTGCTGGTGAACGGCATCGAGGAGCTCGGCATCGGCAGCACGCTGTGCCATCCCGAGCACGCCGAGGCGCTGCCGCCGCTCAAGGTGGACGAGCCGACGCTGACCATGAACTTCCTCGTCAACGCCTCGCCGCTCGCCGGCCGCGAAGGCAAGTACGTCACCAGCCGCCAGATCCGCGAGCGCCTGGAGCGCGAGACGAAGTCGAACGTCGCGCTGCGCGTCGAGTACCCCGAGGATACCGACACCTTCATCGTGCACGGGCGCGGCGAGCTGCACCTGACGATCCTGCTGGAGAACATGCGCCGCGAAGGCTACGAGATCGCCGTGTCGCGCCCGCGCGTGGTCTACAAGGAAATCGGAGGCGTGCGCTGCGAGCCCTTCGAGGTCCTGACGGTGGACGTGGAAGAGGCCAACCAGGGCGGCGTCATGGAGGAGCTGGGGCGCCGGCGCGGCGAGCTGCTCGACATGCAGCCCGACGGCAAGGGGCGCGTGCGCCTGGACTACCGCATCTCGGCGCGCGGCCTGATCGGCTTCCAGGGCGAGTTCATGACCCTGACGCGCGGCACCGGCATCATGAGCCACGTGTTCGACGAATACGCCCCGGCCCGCGCCGAGGAAATGGCCGAGCGGCGCAACGGCGTGCTCGTGTCGCAGGACGACGGCGCGGCGGTGGCCTACGCGCTATGGAAGCTGCAGGAGCGCGGCCGCATGTTCGTCAACCCGGGCGACCCGGTGTACGAGGGCATGATCATCGGCATCCACAGCCGCGACAACGACCTGGTGGTGAACCCGATCCGCGGCAAGCAGCTCACCAACATCCGCGCCTCGGGCAAGGACGAAGCCATCGATCTCACGCCGCCGATCGGCCTCACGCTGGAGTACGCGGTGGAATTCATCGCCGACGACGAGCTGGTCGAGATCACGCCGAAGTCGATCCGGCTCCGGAAGCGCTTCCTGAAGGAGTCGGAGCGCCGGCGCGCGGAGCGCGCGGCGGCCTAACCAGGGACCTGGCAGGCGGAGACGTCGGCGTCAACGCGCCGCGTACGCAGTACAAAACGGTCTCGCCTTTTCTGGCGGGATGAATCTCCCCGCCAGAAAA
>JBFFZT010000551.1:0-1786 GCA_041568535.1 Burkholderiales bacterium
ACTAGCGCGCCGGCGCGCGGCGAGGCCTGATTTCCCTGAGAATAGTGCGATGGCGCGCCTGTTCTCGAACCGCGACCGCCCGTTCGACCTCGGCCCACTGCCCGCGGAGCTGCTGCCGCGCGACGCGGGGGCCGCGGTCGCAGAAGCGCGCCTGCCCGCGGATGCCGCGCCCGCGGCGCCGGATTCGATCGCCGCGTCGATTCCGGAATATCGAGAGCTGTTTGCGCAGTACCTCGACGGCGAAGTGGCGCGCCAGCGCGCACCGGTGCCCGACGATCCCGTCAGGCGGGCGCAGAACCTGAAGGCCTCGGCCTACTTCCTCGACGTCACGCTCGCCGGCACCTGCCGCATCGAGGCCGGCGACTGGCTGGCGCGGGAGCACCCCGCTCACACGCACGCCTTCGTCTTCCTGATCGAGTTCGGCCGCGAAACCCGGCCGGGCGAAGCGGGGCACGCGTGGATCCGCGGCACCAACGCCGCGCGCACCGACCTGCGCTGTGCCGAGATCGCCGTGGTGATGTCTGGCTACGTACGCGCGCTGGGCTGGAACGCGCGTGGCCATGTCGCGGGGCACACCCAGGTGTCGATCGAGCGCCTGGCGCAGCGCGCGGGCCTCGCCATGGCGCGCGACGGCGTGCTGGCCGCGCCGTTCCTCAAGCGCGGCTTTCGCCTCGGCGTGGTTACCACCGATTACGCATTCGCGGCCGACGCGCCGCTCGCCTCGCTGGAGTGGCCGAGCCTCGAGGCCTACATGGGCAGGCCGGGCACGCGTCCGGGCTGGACCGAAGCCGAGGAAGACGCCCGCCCGCTGCACCTCGGCCGTTACGAGATGGAGAGCATCAAGCGTGTCGACGAGCCCACGACCCTGGTGCTCCGGGACGAGATCAAGCGCATGCCGAAGCGCGCGGACCTGTTCTCGCGCGCGCTCGCCGGCGACCTCGGCGAGAAGCCGGCGAAGGAGCGGCGCCGTTTCGCCGTCAAGCACCCGCTCGCCTTTGCCATGACGCCGCTGATCCGCAACATGGTGCCGCTGCAGGGCGGGCGCGAGCCGCTCGCCGGGTCGGGCCTGACCGACGCCAAGTCGAACGCCGAGGCGGTGAAGGCGCTCGGCTACTACCTGGGCGCGGACCTCGTCGGCATCTGCCGCGCCGAGCCCTGGATGTACTACTCGCACGGCGACGAGGCGGGCGAGCCGATCGACGCCTACCACCCGTACGCGGTGGTGATGCTGATCGACCAGGGCTTCGAGACCATGGAGGGCAGCTCGGGCGACGACTGGGTCTCGGGCGCGCAATCGATGCGCGCCTACATGCGCGGCGCGATGCTGGCGGGCGTGATGGCCGCGCACCTCAGGCGCCTCGGGCATTCGTCGCGCGTGCACTCCAACGCGTACTCCGAGCTCCTGCACCTGCCGGCGATGCTGATGGCGGGCCTGGGCGAGCTGTCGAGGATCGGCGAGCTGGTGCTCAATCCGTTCATCGGTCCGCGCTCCAAGTCCGTGGTGTTCACCACCGACCTGCCGCTCGAAGTCGACAAGCCGATCGACTTCGGCCTGCAGGACGTCTGCGCGCAGTGCCAGAAGTGCGCGCGCGAGTGCCCGTGCAACGCCATTCCCTTCGGGCCGAAGGTGATGTTCAACGGCTATGAGATCTGGAAGCCCGATGTCGAGAAGTGCGGGCGCTACCGCCTTACCAACGCCAAGGGCTCGGCCTGCGGCCGCTGCATGAAGACCTGCCCCTACAACCGCGAGGACCTGGTGGAGTCGGAGAAGCTGCTGTGGCTGTCG
>JBFFZT010000552.1:0-1780 GCA_041568535.1 Burkholderiales bacterium
GCCTTCGGCTACTTCGGCCACATGTGGGAGCTGTACGCCTTCTGGGCCTTCGTGCCGGTGGCGCTCGCCGCGCGCGGCGCGGCCGACAACGTCTCGCTGTGGGCCTTCGCCGTCATCGCCGTGGGGTTCCTCGGCTGCGCCGTGGGCGGGCGCATCTCGCTACGCGCCGGCAGCGCGCGCGTCGCAGTAGCGCAGCTTGGCACCTCGGGCGCCTGCTGCCTGCTCTCGCCCCTCGCCTTCCTCGCACCGACGCCGGTGTTCCTCGCGTTCCTGCTCGTCTGGGGCGTGACGGTGGTGGGCGACTCGCCGCAGTTCTCGGCGCTCAATGCCGCCAACGCGCCGCGCGCGTTCGTCGGCTCGGCGCTCACCATCGCCAACTGCATCGGCTTTGCCATCACCATCCCGGCGATCGAGCTGCTGAATGCCGCCAGCGCGTGGCTGCCGGTGCAGTACCTGTTTCTGCTGCTCGTGCCCGGGCCCGTGTTCGGACTGCTCGCGATGCGACCCCTGCTGAGGAAGCCTTGAACACGATCAAGGTCGGCGACATGACGGTCAACCGCCTGGGCTTCGGCGCCATGCGCGTGTGTGGCCCGCAGATCTGGGGCCCGCCCGCCGATCGCGCCAACGCGCTGCGCGTCCTGAAGCGCGCCTATGAGCTCGGGCACAACTTCATCGACACTGCGGACAGCTACGGTCCCGAGGTGAGCGAGGCCCTTGTCGCCGAGGCGCTGCACCCCTACCCGAAAGACCTCGTCGTCGCGACGAAAGGCGGACTGACGCGGCCGCGAGCGTCCTCATGGGA
Source organism: Burkholderiales bacterium (assembly GCA_041568535.1). Taxonomy (GTDB): domain Bacteria; phylum Pseudomonadota; class Gammaproteobacteria; order Burkholderiales; family SG8-39; genus JAABQT01. The sequence continues at coordinate 803 of JBFFZT010000552.1, forward strand.
GCGCGACGCGCGCCCGGAGCACCTGCGCCGCGCGCTCGAAGGCAGCCTGAAGCGCCTGCGCCTCGAGCGCATCGACGTCTACCAGTTGCACGCACCCGATCCCAAGGTGCCGTTCGCCGAGTCCGTGGGCTGCCTCGCCGATCTGCAGAAGGCGGGCAAGATCCGCCACGTCGCGCTCTCCAACGTGAGCCTGAAGGAGCTCGAGGCAGCACAGCGCATCGTGCCCATCGTTTCGGTGCAAAACGCCTACAGCCTCGAGCGGCGCGACTCCGAAGCGATGATCGACGCCTGCGAGAAAGCGGCCATCGCCTTTCTGCCCTGGTACCCGCTCGCCGCCGGCGCGGCGCTCAAGTCCTCGAAGGTACGGCGCATCGCCGAGCAGCGCGGGGCGACGCCGGCGCAGGTGTGCCTCGCGTGGCTGCTGGCGAGGTCGCCCGCCATGCTGCCCATCCCGGGCACCGGCAATCTGCAGCATCTGGAGGAAAACGCGGCGGCCGCCGCGCTGCAGCTGACCGCCGAGGACCGCGCCGCGCTCGACTAGCCGGTGGGGAAGACGGTCTTCACCAGCACGCCCGGCAGCCAGGTGGCGAGCGCCGGGTAAAAGATCACCAGCATCAGCACCAGGAAATCGCTGAGGAAGAACGGCACCGAACCCTTCATCACCTGGGTGATGGGGATTTTCGCCGTGCCGCTCACCGCGAACAGATTCAGGCCCACGGGCGGCGTGACCACGCTCATTTCCACCGCCAGCGTGAGCATGATCGCAAGGTGGATCGGGTCGATCTTCAGCGCGTAGGCCACCGGAAACGCCACCGGCACCGTGAGCAGCACCATGGCGATGCCGTCGACAAACATGCCCAGCATCAGCAGCACGCCCATGTACGCGAAGATGAAGCCCAACGGCGTCAGTCCCCAGGCGGTGACCGCCTCCGTGATCTTCTGCGGCCAGTACAGGTTGGCGGCGAGGAACTGGAACAC
>JBFFZT010000553.1:0-1772 GCA_041568535.1 Burkholderiales bacterium
AGCCCTGGCGAAAGGCGATCTCCTCGGGACACGCCACCTTGAGCCCCTGGCGCTTCTCGATGGTCTCGATGAAGTGCGCGGCCTCCAGGAGCGACTCGTGCGTGCCGGTGTCGAGCCACGCGTAGCCGCGCCCCATCGGCACGACCTCGAGCACGCCCTTGTCGAGGTACGCTCGATTGATGTCGGTGATCTCGAGCTCGCCGCGCGCGGAGGGCTTCAGGCCCTCGGCGATTCTCACCACGCGGTTATCGTAGAAGTACAGGCCCACCACGGCGTAGCGCGACTTGGGCTTCTTCGGCTTTTCCTCGAGGCTCACCGCCTTGCCCTTGGCGTCGAACTCCACCACGCCGTAGCGCTGCGGATCGTTCACCGGGTAGGCGAAGACGGTCGCGCCCTTCTTTCGCGCCGCCGCGCGTGCGAGCAGCGGCGAGAGGTCGTGGCCATGAAACAGGTTGTCGCCAAGAACGAGCGCTACCGTGTCTCGACCAATGAACTTCTTGCCGATGAGGAACGCCTGCGCAAGCCCTTCGGGCTTTGGTTGCACCGCGTAGGAAAGCTTGATGCCCCACTTGCGGCCATTGCCGAGCAGGTCGGCGAAGCGCGGCGTGTCCTGCGGCGTGGAGATGACGAGGATGTCGCGGATGCCCGCGAGCATCAGCGTGGTGAGCGGGTAGTACACCATCGGCTTGTCGTACACCGGCAGGAGCTGCTTGGAGACGACCTGCGTCACCGGGTAGAGCCGCGTGCCCGCGCCGCCGGCGAGGATGATGCCCTTCACGCCGCCCTCTTTTCCCGGCGCTCGAGGTACCAGCGCACCGTCTTCTTCAGGCCCGAGGCGAAGCTCTCGGCGGGTTGCCAGCCGAGCTCGCGCTGGATCTTGCGCGAATCGATGGCGTAGCGCCGGTCGTGCCCGGGACGATCCTTCACGAACGTGATGAGGTCGGCGTAGCTGCCGCCGGTGCGCGGCCGCGCGTCGTCGAGCAGGGCGCACAGCGTGCGCACGAGGTCGATGTTCTTCATCTCGGCGCTGCCGCCGATGTTGTACACCTCTCCGGGCCGGCCGCGCTCGAGCACCGCGCGCAGCGCCGCGCAGTGATCGAGCACGAACAGCCAGTCGCGCACGTTCTGCCCGTCGCCATACACCGGCAGGGGCTTGCCGGCGAGCGCCTGGTGGATCATCAGCGGAATCAGCTTCTCCGGGAACTGGTGCGGGCCGTAGTTGTTCGAGCAGTTGGTGGTGAGCGTCGGCAGGCCATAGGTATGCCAGTAGGCGCGCACCAGGTGGTCGGACGCCGCCTTCGAGGCGCTGTAGGGGCTATTCGGCGCGTAGGGCGTGGTCTCGCTGAACGCAGGGCCGTCGGGACCCAGCGAGCCGTAGACCTCGTCGGTCGAGACGTGCAGGAACCGGAACGCGCTGCGCTCCGGCGCCGCGAGCGAGTGCCAATAGGCGCGCGCTTCCTCGAGCAGCGCGAACGTGCCCACGACGTTGGTCTGCACGAACTCGGCCGGTCCGGCGATCGACCGGTCGACGTGGCTCTCCGCGGCGAGGTGCACCACGGCGCGCGGGCGGTGGCGCCCGAGTAGCTCGCGCACGAGCGCGCGATCGCAGATGTCGCCCTTGACGAAGACATGCCGCGCGTCGGCGCGCAGCGTCTCGAGGTTGGCCGCGTTGCCCGCGTAGGTGAGCTTGTCGAGGTTGACGATCGGCTCGCTGGTCGCGGTGATGCCCGACAGCACGAAGTTCGCGCCGATGAAGCCCGCGCCGCCGGTGA
>JBFFZT010000554.1:0-1769 GCA_041568535.1 Burkholderiales bacterium
GATGCGCCCGAACACCGTGTCCGCGGGCAGCTGCACCACGCCGAGGCACAGGCCGGTGAGCACGATCACGTTGAGTACGACGTTGGTAAACAGCCCGAAAAAGCCGTTCCAGTCTCCGGGCACCCACCACCGAACCTGCGTCGCTGCAGTCCCGTTTGCCATGCCGCCCTCCCGTCGTTGTTGGTTGTTACCTCAGGCTTTCGCCAATCCTGCCAGGAACCTCTTCGAGTCGCTGACCCAGCCGAAGATGCCGCCCTGGGCCTTGATCATGTCGAGCGCCGCCCGCTGGAACTCGGGAAAGTACGAGCCGACGCAGTCTTCCAGCACCAGGCAGTCGTAGCCGCGGTCGTTCGCCTCGCGCACGCTGGTGTTCACGCACACCTCGGTGGTGACGCCGCAGACCACCAGCTGCTTGATGCCGCGGTTATGCAGCATCGAGTCGAGGTCGGTGGCGTAGAACGCGCCCTTGCCGGGCTTGTCGACCACCGGCTCGCCGGGCGCGGGCTTGAGCTCGTCGACGATGTCGTGGCCGTACTCGCCGCGCACGAGGATGCGGCCCATCGGGCCCGGATCGCCGATGCCGGCCTTCAGCTTGCCGCGCAGTTTCTTCGACAGCGGCAGGTCCGACAGGTCCTGGCGATGGCCTTCGCGCGTGTGGATGACGAGCATCTTCTTCTTGCGCGCCGCCTCGAGCACCTGCTTCGTCGGCGCGATCGCCTTGCGCAGGAATGACACGTCGTTGCCGAGCGCTTCGCCGAAGCCGCCCGGGTCGACGAAATCGCGCTGCATGTCGATGATCACGAGCGCGCAGCTTTTCGCGTCGAACTCGAACTCGTAGGGCTCCGCATCGACCTTGGCCATGTTCCTCTCCCGGTTCATCCCGCCTTCGCCTGCGGCGCGCGCTCGGCGACGTAGGCGCGCCAGCTGCCCAGTGCGGTGATCTCGCGCGCGCCGCGGACGGCATAGTGCTCGCAGAGGAAGCCGCGCGCCTGCTCGCCGTCTTCGAGCGCGACCGTGCCGATGCCGAGCGGCGACGGAATGCGATCGACGAAGCCCCCCAGCTGCTCGGAGGGCACTTCCCACACCTCGACCTCGATCGCCGCACCGGATTCGCCGCGCAGCAGGCCCGGGCGCGGCGGCGTGAACTGCTCGAGCGCGAAGAAGCGGTAGTGCGGCGCGGTGCGGCAGCGGCGCACGAGGCGCGCGCCACGCTCGGTGAGCTCATGATTGAGCGGCAGGCCCGACATGTGCGCGCCGCATACCACCAGGCGCACGTTCGACGCGGACGCGGCCGGCGCCGCGGCGCGGCTTTCGGGCGGCAGCACCTGGCCGGTGGCGCCGAGCGGGAGCGCGTAAGCGGCCTGCAGGCGCTCGCCGATCCCGGCAAGCGCGCGGTCGCTGAACGCGGGTGCGAGCAGCGTGACGCCGAACGGCAGGCCGTCGGCGCGAAAACCCGCCGGCACCGCGAGACCCGCGAGGTCCAGCAGATTGACGAAATTGGTGTAGGTGCCGAGGCGGCTGTTGAGCGTGATCGGATCGGCCTCGACTTCGGCGAGCGTGTAGATCGTCGGCGCGCTCGGGGTGACGATGAGGTCGACCTTCGACCAGGCCGCCGCCGCAGTCCGTCGCAGCGCCTGCAACCGGTAAGTCGCGGCGAAGGCGTCGGCCGCGCTGAACGAAGGCGCCTTCTCGACCACGCGCCGCGTCACCGGGTGCACCGCCTCGGGTTTTTTCTCGAGCAGATCGCGCACCACCCGCCAGCGCTCGGC
>JBFFZT010000555.1:0-1731 GCA_041568535.1 Burkholderiales bacterium
ACCCAGCCGAGCGCGCTGCGCGCTATGGCGCCGATGCCCACCACGTAGCCCTCGAGCGCCGAGCCGATGAGCGCGATGCCGGCGACCGCGGTGCCCACCACCACCACGATCTCCCACGGCGTGCCGCGCAGGATGAGCGCCGGGTTGAGCACGAAGAAGAACGGCACGAAGTACATCGCGGCCCCCAGGCGCACCGACTGCATGCCGACCTGCATCGGCGGCGCCTTGGCGATGCCCGCGGCGACGAACGCGGCAAGCGCCACGGGCGGCGTGATGAACGACACCATGCCCCAGTACAGCATGAACAGGTGCACCGCCACCGGGTCGAAGCCCGCGCTGACCAGCGGCGGCGCGAGCACGATGGCGAGGAAGATGTAGCAGGCGGTGATGGTCATGCCCATGCCGAAGATGAAGCTGGTGATCGCGCCCATCACCAGCAGCACGTAGATGTTGTTGCCGGCGAGGTAGACGAGGTCGTTGGCGAGCGTGCCGGCGAGGCCGGTGACCGAGAGCGCGCCGATGATCAGGCCCACGCCGGCGAGCAGCGCGGCGAGCTCCGAGAGCGCGCCGCCCGTGCCTTCGAGCAGCGTGCGCAGGCGCGTCCAGTCGAGCCGGTAGCGGGGCGAGAACTGGTTGATGACCAGAAGCAGCGCCGTGGCGTAGAACGGCGCCAGCGACTCGCGCTGCAGGATGAGCAGCATGTACACCAGCAGCGCGAAGACGAAGAGGTAATGCCAGCCTTCGAGGAACGTTTTCCCGAGCGAGGGCAGCTCCTCGCGCGGCAGGCCCTTCAGGCCGTTCTTCGCCGCGTAGCCGTCGATCTGCACGAAGAGCGCGAAGTAAAAGAGCAGCGACGGCACCAGCGCCGCGATCGCGATGGCGACGTAGGGCAGGCCGAGAAACGACGCCATGACGAAGGCGGTGGCGCCCATCACGGGCGGCATCAGCACGCCGCCGGTGGAGGCGCAGGCTTCGACGCCCCCCGCGTAAGCGGGCTTGAAGCCGATGCGCTTCATCGCGGGAATCGTGACCACGCCGGTGGTGAGCACGTTGGAGACCACGCTGCCCGAGACCGAGCCCATCAGGCCGCTGGCGAAGATCGACACCTTGGCCGGGCCGCCGCGCACCGAGCCGAAGAGCGCGAAGGCGAGGTTGTTGAAGAAGTGCGCCGCGCCCGTGTACTGCAGCACCGCGCCGAACATGACGAAGCCGATCACCAGCTCGCCGAAGGCGCGCGTGGGGATGCCGAGCGCGCTCTCGCTGGAGGCGAAGTGGAACGACGCGGTCGAGGCGATATCGCGCGGCAGCCCGGAGATCGGCCCGGGCATCTGGCCCGCAAACACCGGGTAGAGCGAGATCAGCGCCACCACCACGAATACCGCGGTGCCGCCCGCGCGCCGCGTCGCCTCGAGCAGCATCGCCCAGCCGACGTACGCGACCCACACCGCCTGCGCCGGCGCCTTGTACTCCCAGCCTTCCTCGACGATGCGCTGCGCGTGCAGCGCGAAGTACGCGAACACCGCGAACGAGGTCGCGAACAGCAGCACGTCGTACCAGGGCACGGCGTCGCGCCGCGCGCGCTTGCCCGCCGGCACCAGCAGGAAGACGCCCCCCACCAGCAGCGCGCACAGCCAGTACAGGTACGCGGTGTCGAGAAGCGTCTTGCCGACGAAAAAGCCGAGGTTGAGGAGCTGGTTGAGCGCGAGCCCGATCGCGCCCGAGACGAGCGCG
>JBFFZT010000556.1:0-1717 GCA_041568535.1 Burkholderiales bacterium
CTGGTGATCATCATGATCGTGCCGGGCCTCGCGCTGTTCTACGCCGGCATGGTGCGCGCGAAGAACGCGCTCTCGGTCCTGATGCACGTTTTCGTCGTCTTCTCGATGGTCTCCGTGCTGTGGGCGCTGTTCGGCTACAGCCTGGCGTTCACCGAAGGTAACGCGGTGGTCGGCGGATTCTCCAAGGCGTTCCTCGCCGGCATCACGCCGGATTCGCTCTCGGGAACAATCCCCGAGTACGTGTTCGCGACGTTCCAGCTCACCTTCGCCGCGATCACCCCCGCGCTCATCGTCGGCGCCTTCGCCGAGCGCATGAAGTTCTCGGCGGTGCTCTGGTTCCTCGGCCTGTGGCTGTTCGTATGCTACGCGCCGATGGCGCACATGGTGTGGGGCGGCGGCTGGATCGGCGGCATGGGTGCGATCGACTTCGCCGGCGGCACGGTGGTGCATATCAACGCCGGCGTCGCGGGCCTGGTGGCGGCCATCGTCCTGGGCAAGCGCAAGGGCTGGGGCAAGGTGGCGATGCCGCCGCACAACCTGACCTTCACGCTGACCGGGGCAGCCCTGCTGTGGGCGGGCTGGTTCGGCTTCAACGCCGGCAGCGCCGTCGCGGCCAACGGCAGCGCTGCGCTGGCCATGATCAACACCCAGCTTGCCACCGCGGCTGCGGTGCTCGGCTGGATGTTCGCCGAATGGCTGATCAAAGGTAAGCCGAGCCTGCTCGGCGCGGCCTCCGGCGCGATCGCCGGGCTAGTGGCGATCACCCCGGCCTGCGGCAACGCGGGTCCGATGGGGGCCATCGTCCTCGGCGCCGTAGCCGGCGTCGGCTCGTTCTGGGCCGTGTCGTCCCTGAAGCGCGCGCTGGGCTACGACGACTCGCTCGACGTGTTCGGCGTGCACGGCGTGGCGGGCATCATCGGCGCGCTCGGCATCGGCATCCTCGCCTCGCCCACCTTCGGCGGCACCGGCTTCGGCGGCGAGAACGCGAGCATCGGCGCGCAGCTCACCGTGCAGGCGGTGAGCGTGGGCTTCACGCTGGTGTACACGGGCGTGCTGAGCTACATCCTGCTGAAGGTCATCGACCTGGTGATCGGCCTGCGCGTGACCGAAGAAGCCGAAACCGAAGGCCTCGACGTCGCCGAGCATGGCGAGGCGGCCTACAACAACTGATTTCCTCTTGCAGCGGTAACGAAGTCTCCTCCTAGGTCTCAACGCCTAGTTCACGGGGCGCGCAAGCGCCCCGTTTTTTTTTGCCTATACTGCGGCGGGGACTCGTCGATGAACGCCGCCGACCAGCTGCTGGGCGAAGAAGCGCTCGCGCGCCACGGGGCGCGCGCGGCGTTCGTCTGCGCCGATCGCGCTCAGAGCTACCTCGAGCTCGCCGCCGACGTGGCGCGCGCGGCCAATGCGCTGCGCGCGCTCGGCGTGCGCCCCGGCGAGCGCGTGCTGCTGCTGCTGCGCGATACGCCGGAATTCGCCGCCGCCTGGCTGGGCGCGGTGCATGCCGGGGCGGTGGCGATCGGGCTGAATGGCAAGCTCGCGGAAAGCGATTACCGCGCCATGGTGGCCGACAGCCAGGCGCGGCTTCTGATCGCCGACGACGCGCTGCTGCCGGTGCTCGGCGCGCTGGCGGCGGAACTCGAGCACGAGCGTCGGCTGGTGCGCGGCGCCGACTGGCTGGCGCAGACCACGCGCGCCGAGCCGCAGGCGAGGGCGC
>JBFFZT010000557.1:0-1709 GCA_041568535.1 Burkholderiales bacterium
CTGGCTGCACCATCCGCAGGTGCACGGCGGCGAAGCCTCCGCCGCCTACGTGAGCGGCCTGATGGCGCCGACCTCGCCCGACGCGGAGCGCTGGGAAACGCTCTGGCACTACATGCAGGGCGGCCCCGGCATCTTCAAAGGCGATCTGTACTTCTACCGCGGCGCCGATGGCGACATCCGCGAACGGCTCTCGGCGATCGACACGCGCGTCTGCCCGCTCTATCTGCTCACCGGCGAGTACGATTACTCCGTCTCGCCCGAGGACACGCGCGCGGCGGCCGAGCGCATCCCGGGCGTGAAGTTCACGGTGATGCCGAAGCTCGGGCACTTCCCGATGAGCGAGAACCCGGCGCTGTTCCTGCAGTACCTCAAGCCGGTGCTGAACGAGATCCGCAAAGGCGGCTGAATGCACGCCGTCGAGCGCGAGCCCGGCGTCAGCCTCGCGGCCGCAGCACCGCAACGAGCGGCAGGGTAAGCAGGATCATCGCGCCGAGTGCCGCGATGGCGGCGTGCACGCCGAAGCGATCGCCGAGCAGGCCGAAGCCGAGCGGCGCGAGGATGCCGCAGACCGAACCTACCGTATAGAACAGGCCGAAGGCGCGCGACAGCCGCTCGGTCCGGACGTATTCGCCGATCGTCGCATACAGGACCGACGAGGTTCCCTGGACGACGACGCCAAGGAGCGGCAGCAGCAGCAGCGCGCCCTCGGCGGGCAGGGCCAGCACGACGAAGATGCCGACCGCGGTGGCGATCTCGGTGGCAACGATCATGCGCGGCACGCCGATGCGCTCCGCCAGCACGCCGCAGGCGAGCTTGCCGGCCATGCCGCCGGCGAGCACGAGCGGCACCGCGGCCACTGCCCAGCCTGTGGGCAACCCCTTGGCGAGCAGCAGGAAAGCGATGAAGGTGAGAAACGCACTGCGCGTGCTCGAATCGAGCACCTCGATCGCGCACAGCGCGAGAAAGCGCGGCCGGTCGTGGATGCCCCAGTCCGTTGCGCGAGGTGCGGTTGGTGCATGGATCGGCGCCGCCGCCGTCTGCGCGGCCAGCAGCGCAAGCACGGCGAGCGCCATCGCGATGGCCGCGACGCCGAACCCGATCACCGGCGCCTGCCACGACACGCCCGCCACCAGCAGCAGCGAGACCAGCCCGCCAAAGGCGAACTTGCCCACGTCGCCGGAAAAGTTGTACGTGCCGAGCGCCGCGCGGCGCCCCTGGATCGGAAAGGCGCGCGACACGAGCGTGGAGGCGAGCGGATGCTGCACCGCGGAGCCCATGCCGGCGAAGAACAGCGCCGCGAGGATCGCCCAGAACCCCTGCGCATAGCCGAGCGCGATGAACGCGGCGCCCGCGAGCGCGGTGCCGAACGCGAGCAGGCCGCGCTCGCCGATGCGCTCGGCGAGGATCCCCGCGGGAATCTGGAACGCCGCCATCGCCGCGCGGTGCGCGCCGCGGATCACGCCGACCTGCGCGAGCGACAGACCGAACGCGTTGGCGAGCAGCGGCAGCAGCACGTAGGTCACGTCGGACAAGCCGTCGTGCAGCGTGTGGACCGCGCTGCAGGTCGTCAGCGTGCGTTTGCTCATCGTCGGGGCCGGTGCCAGGAGAATTTTCAGCATGGTAGACTGCCCGGCCCGTAGCCACCCTACTAGGAGGGGAAAGGTGGCGAAGCTGCTCGAAGTAAAAAATCTGCAGACGCAGTTCCTGAC
>JBFFZT010000558.1:0-1704 GCA_041568535.1 Burkholderiales bacterium
ATGCCACTTTCGACTTGCCGTACCAGTACACCGGCACCGTGTGCCCGGCGTCCAGCACGCCCTTGCTCACCGCGTCCATCACCTCGAACGCCTTCACCACCGCGCCGCCGACGAGGTAGTCGACGCGCAGCCGGCCGCCGGACATCGCGTTGACGCGCGTGACGAACTCCTGCGCCATCTCGTTGAAGATGTCGGTGGCGCCCCACGATCCCTGCATCTTGATGACGATCGGCGACTGCGACTTGGCGATCATCGGGAAGCCGAGCGTCGCCGCGCCCGCCGTCGCCGCCGCGGCGCCGGTCAGGAACTTGCGACGCGCAGCTTCGGGCTTAAGTTGTTCCTTGCTCATACTGGGTCTCCTCTTTCGGTGTGGTCCTGCGCGGGGCTCGGGCCCCGTGTGTGAAGTACTTGGCCATTCTAGCGCCCCCTCTTCAGCCGTCGCAAGGCGACTTCACGATGTGAAATGGTGCGGCGCGAGGTGGGTTTACAGGTAGACGACAAGGAGGTAGCCGGCGAGCATCAGCGCCGCCCAGAGCGCCATGCCGCCCGTGGTCCAGGTACGCGCCAGCACGCCCTCCACACCGTGATGGCGCTCGAGCGCTGCGCGGGCGCCCCTGAGCAGCGCGCCGGTCCACTCCCCCAAGGCGCGACGGCTCGACCCCAGGACCGTGTCCGCGCCGCGCGCCAGCGCGGGCGCGAGGCGCCGGTACACCCAGTCGCTGTCCAGGTTCACCAGGCGCATCTCGGGCGGGTAGATGCCGGTGCGCATCAGCACCGAGAACGCGAGCGCCGAGAACACGAGCAGCTGCAGCTGCGTGAGCACGTGGCTGCCGGTGTAGGGCACGTAATCGACGGCGAAGGGCAGCATCGCGTACAGGGGCGCCGGATACACGCCGATGCCGATGCACAGCGCCGCGGTGATCGCCATCGCCACCAGCATGTTCATCGGCGCCTCCTGGCAGCGCTTGCCGGAGTCATGCGCGAAGAACGCGAAATACGGGATCTTTATTCCCGAGTGATGGAACACGCCCGCGGAGGCGAACAGCAGCACGAGCCAGGTGACGAGGTGCCCCTCGCCCGCCGCCGCCGACAGGATCATCGACTTGCTGATGAAGCCGCTGAACAGCGGGAAGGCCGAAATCGAGGCCGCGCCGACGACGCAGAAGCCCGCGGTCCAGGGCATCGACTTGTACAGCCCGCCGAGGTCGGTGCCGTTGATCGTGCCAACGCGATACAGCACCGCGCCCATCGACATGAAGAGCAGCGCCTTGTACAGGATGTGGCTGAAGGCGTGCGAGGCGGTGCCGTTCAGCGCGAGCTCGGTGCCGATGCCGATGCCGACCACCATGAAGCCGAGCTGGTTGTTCAGGCTGTAGGCGAGCACGCGGCGCAGGTCGTTCTCGATCACCGCGTAGAAGATCGGGAACGCGGTCATGGCCGCGCCGATCCAGATCAGCGCCTCGGTGCCGGCGAAGCCGCGCGCGAGCGCGTACACCGCGAGCTTGGTGGTGAACGCCGAGAGGAACACGGTGCCGACCTCGGTCGCCTCGGGATAGGCGTCCTGCAGCCAGTTGTGCAGCAGCGGGAACGCGCACTTCATGCCGAAGGCGAGGAACATCAGCAGTCCGCCGGGCGCGTCCAGCCCGATGTGCTCGAAGCGCAGCGACCCGGTGGCGGCGAGCTGCTGCAGCGCGCCGAACAGCA
>JBFFZT010000559.1:0-1692 GCA_041568535.1 Burkholderiales bacterium
ACTGAGCGTTGCGCAGGTGGCGCGGTTCGTGCGGGACGACGCCGACCTCGCGTGCCGCTATCGCAAGGTGTTCGGCGCAGTGCCGGCCGAAGACGAGGCGGTGCTGGTCGGCGTCGGCAAGGCGCTCGCCGCGTTCCAGGAGACGCTAGTGAGCGGGCGGACGCCCTTCGACGACTTTCGCGACGCGCTGGCTAGAGGCGACACGGCGGGCATGGCGAAGTATCCGGAGGCGGCGAAGCGTGGCTTGCAGAGTTGCGTGGGGAAGGGGCGGTGCAACGCCTGCCACCTCGGCCCGGCGTTCACCAACGGCGAGTTCCACGACACGGGGATCCCGTTCTTCATCGAAAAGGGGCGCGTCGACCCGGGCCGCCACGCGGGGATCGAGAAGCTGCGCGCGAGCCCCTACAACCTGCTCGGGCCGTACAACGACGATGCGAAACGCTCAACGGCTATCGGTACGCGGCACGTGGTGCTCGAGCATCGCAACTTCGGCGAGTTCCGCACGCCGTCGCTGCGCAATCTCGCGCTGACCGCGCCCTACATGCACAACGGGCGCCTGGCGACGCTGCGCGACGTCGTGAACCACTACTCGACGATCAGCCCGGACCGGCTGCACGCGGATGGCGAGGCGATCCTGCGGCCGCTGAACCTGACCGCACGGGAGACAGACGACCTGGTCACGTTGCTAGAGACGTTGCAGGACCGCTCGGCAGGCTATAGCCGCCGCCCATTCCCCCGGGACTGCCGCGGGTGAACTAGTTGGCGGCAGGGGATCCCGGACAGGTGTAAGGTGCCCGCATTCCGATTCGGAGATCAGCCATGAGAACACTCCTCGCACTTGCCGTCGCCGCCGCGCTCGCGGGCTGCGGCGCGGAGACCGCCAGCACGGCGGCCACGGCGGCTTCGCTCAAGAAGCAGGAAGTCGAGCAGGGCCAGAAGACCCTGCAACGCGCGCAGGAGAAGATCGGTGGCGCCGTGCAGCAGATGCACGACCGTGCCGCCGAGCCCGCCAAGTAGCGCGACGCTGCCCTACGCGACCCCCAGCTCCGCGAACGCGTGCTGGAACGGGGTCTCGGTGTCCAGGCCGAGCGCGTCGTTGAACTTGTTCCACGCCGCGCATAGCGCAAGGCGCATGGTGAGGTCGACGATCTGGCGCTCGGAAAAGCGCGCCTTCAGCGCCGCGAACAGCTTGTCGTCCACTTTCTGCGGCACCGAAGCGAGCGCCTCCGCGTAGCGCACCACCAGCCATTCCTCCTCGCTCCACAGCGTACGCTCGGACCAGGCGTCGTCCTGCACCGCCTGCAGCTGCTTTTTCGTGAGGCCCGCGCCGTGCGCGAGCGGTGCGTGGTGCTGCACGCAGTAGCGGCAGGCGTTGACGCGCGAGACGACGAGGATGCCGAGCTCGGTGAGCTTGCGATCGACCGAGGGCTGCGCGGCGAACGCCTCGTAGACGCCGAACAGCGCCTTCAGCAGCGCCGGGTTGTGCGCGAGCGCGCGTACCTGGTTGCCGAAGAGCGTCGGGCCGGGCAGGGTGCTGCCGCTCGACACCGCGTCGGCGCGCTCGTAGAGCGGCGCGAGCGAGGGGTCGGCTTCGTGCTTTTCGGGAAGACGGATGCGCGTGGCGCTGGACTCGGACATGCGGACCTCCTCGAGTTCCTGCCTAGGGTAACAGGCTCCTACCTCATTGGGTCC
>JBFFZT010000560.1:0-1686 GCA_041568535.1 Burkholderiales bacterium
ACCGTCGAGGACCGGCGCTCCACCGGCGCCCAGCTCGAGGACCGCGGCATCGAGCTGCGCGCTTCGAACCGCATCGACGACCGCTTCGGCGAGCGCGTGCACGTGAACGTCACCTCGTTCAACCGCTACGTGCTGCTGACCGGCGAAGTGCCGGACGAGGCCACGCGCACCGAGGCCGAGACCCTCGCGCGCGGCGTACCCAACGTGCTCGGCGTCAGCAACGACCTGCAGATCGCCGGCAAGTCCTCGACCACCTCGCGCTCCAACGACACCATCATCACCTCCAAGGTGAAGACGCGCTTTGCCGACGCCAACCGCTTCAACGTGTTTCACGTCAAGGTGGTGACCGAGGCCGCGGTGGTGTACCTGCTCGGCATCGTCACCGAGGAGGAGGCCGCGGCCGCGGTGGAGATCGCGCGTACCACCGCCGGCGTGCGCAAGGTGGTGAAGATGTTCGAGTACTGCCGCCCGACCGACGAAGTGTGCCGGCCGCGGACCTAGGCGCCGGCGCCCCCGCTTTCGAGCGCAAGATCCGCGCGCCGCGCGACGCGGCGCGCTGGGCGGCGGCGCTGCCGCGACCGCTCGTGTTCACCAACGGCGTGTTCGACCTCCTGCACCGCGGGCACGTGACCTATCTGGCGCGCGCGCGCGCCCTCGGCGCGGCGCTCGTCGTCGCGCTGAACAGCGACGCGTCGGTGCGGCGGCTCGGCAAGGGCCCCGGCCGGCCGGTGAACGCGCTGGCCGACCGCATGGCGCTCATCGCGGCGCTCGAGGCGGTGGACGCGGTGACCTGGTTCGACGACGACACGCCGGCGGCGCTGATCGAGGCCTGCCGGCCGGACGTGCTGGTAAAGGGCGGCGACTGGCCGGTGGAAAGAATCGTCGGCGCGGCCGCGGTGCTGGCGCGCGGCGGCGCGGTGCACTCGATCCCGTTCGAGCATGCGCGCTCGACTACCGCGCTGATCGCGCGCCTCGGCGGCGGGCCTAGAGCCGCAGCTCGAAAAACAGCGCCCCGGGCGTCGGCGCCGCGGAATAAGGACCGCGCGGCACGAAGCCGAGCGCGCGGTACAGGGCGATCGCCGGAGCCATCTTCGGCAGCGTATCGAGGCGCAACGCGGCGTAGCCCGCGGCGCGCGCCGCGGCGATGATCTCGCCGGCGAGGCCGCGGCCCAGGCCGCGACCCTGGTACGCCGGGCGCACGTAGAGCCGCTTCATCTCGGCCGCGCCGTCCGGCAAGCTGCGCAGTCCCACGCAGCCGGCGGGCGCACCACCCACCTCCGCGAGCAGCAGCACCGGGTATTCTTTCGGCAATTCAGCCAGTTCGCGCTCGAAGCCGGCGAAGCAGCAAGGCTCCGCAACCCAAGCCTCGTACTCGCGAAACAACGTGCGTACCTGCTCGAGCTGCTCGGGCCGGGTCGGCCAGACGATGTCGCCCATGGCGTCGATTGTGGCCATCGACGCCGGCGCCGTCCAGGCACAGCGTTGCTATCATGCTCCGGTGAAACTGCACCAGCTCAAGGTGGACTACAACGCGGAGCAGGACCGCCTGCTGATGCTGATCGCGGCGAGCGAGGCGGTGGAGCTGCGCATGTGGTTGACGCGCCGCTTCGTGAAGCTGCTGTGGCCGCTGCTGGTGAAGCTCGCCGAAGAGGCGAGCCCGCGCATCCGCACCCAGGCCAACCCCGA
>JBFFZT010000561.1:0-1673 GCA_041568535.1 Burkholderiales bacterium
AATTGGTCACAATCTATTCCCGTTGCGGGCGAAAGCCAATCCCCCGTGCAGGGGGAAGGGAACCTGAGACAGTTCCCGCGTTTTCCGTGGTAACTTGCTAAGGCGCATGAAGATTTCAGAACTATCTTTTCGCCAGATGTCACTTGTTGGTGCACTGGTCTGCGCCGGCCTGCTTATCTACGCGTACTACCTGCAGTATTTCGAGGGCCAGGACCCCTGCCCCCTGTGCCTCGTGCAGCGCTTCTTCTACTACGGGATTCTCATCGCGCTCGGCGTTGGCGCGCTGCACGGGCCCGGACGCAAGGGCGCGATCGCGTACTCGGTCGCCGCGCTCGTGTTCGCCGCGGGCGGCCTCGCCACCGCCGTGCGCCAGGTGTGGCTGCAGCACCTGCCCGCGGACCAGGTGCCCGCGTGCGGGCCCGATCTGTACTTCATGGTGGAGAACCTGCCGTTCGCGCGCATGCTGCAGCTGCTGCTGCGCGGCTCCGGGCAGTGCGCGGAAGTGCACTGGACCTTCCTCGGCCTGTCGATCGCCGAGTGGTCGCTCGCCTGGTTCGTCGTCTTCGCCGCCTTCGCGCTCGCGCTCGCGCTGCGCAAGCGCTAGCCGGGTCCGGCGCTACTCGAGCGGCGCGAGGCGCAGGCGCTTCACGCCCGCCGCCTCGATCTTCCTGCGCTCCGTGAGCATCGGGATGTAGTCGCCGCGCGCCCAGGCCGCGCTGAAGGAGCGGTAGTGCGCCGACAGCAGGTTCCCCGACTGCCCGCCGGAGTGGATGTAGAGCGAGTTGTCGAGGTTCGACAGGTCGTAGATCGCGCGCAGGCTCGCCGCGTGCGTGTTGGCGTACGGGCGCGCCTCGTCCTCCATGCGGTTGCGGCCCACGTTCACCGTGTAGGCGTCGCCCGGCGAGGGCACGCTGATGTCGAACCAGCGCGCGAGCCAGGGCACGCGCCCGAAGGGCCGGTGCTCGTGGCGCGCCTCGTGCGCCCGGCCCCAGCGCCACATCATCACGTCGCTGCCGTAGCGCTGCTTCAGGTCGGCGAGCGCCGCATCGAGCGCCGCGGCGAGCACCGCATCGCAGCTCTCCACGGCGCTCGTGCGCACGTCGTCGCACCAGCGCGCCTGGCCGTTGCGGTCGTTCAGCACCGCGGTGAGGAACTGCGCGCGCGCCTGCCAGTTGCCGCGCAGCGCCTCGCCCAGCTCGTCGCCGTAGATGGCGCGCGAGAACTCGCGCCACCACGCCCAGAGGATGAGCGGCTCGGCGCGCTCCGCGCTCATCGAGGCATCCCAGTTGGCGAGCAGCTGCAGCGCGCGCCGGCCGTCCTCGCTCGCGGGCTTCACCGCGGCGAGGCGCGGCAGGAGCTCGCGCACCGGCAGCGACACGACGTCGCCCTGGATGCGCGCGAAGCTGCCGATGGAGTGCGTGGGCAGCGCGCGCAAGAGCTCGGCGATGCGCTGCGCGCGGTACGGCGACTGCCAGTCGCTCGAGATGAAGTGCGGGTAGCCGGGCGGCGTGATGCGCTGGTTGGCGGTGACGATCTGCCCGCTCGCGGGGTTGTAGGCGTGCGGCAGCTCGGCAAAGGGGATGAATCCCGCCCAGTCGTACTTCGCCAGCCAGCCCGGGGCCGGCGCCATGCCCTTCAGGTCGTTCGCGGGCTTGCGCACCGGCACGCGCCCC
>JBFFZT010000562.1:0-1657 GCA_041568535.1 Burkholderiales bacterium
CGCGAGGATGAAGTCGCGGTACGAGTCGCCGTGACCGCGCATGTCTGCCAGCATGCGCGCCGCGGGCGTACGCGCGGGGTCGCGGATCGCCGCGAGCTGCGCCGCGTGCGCCGCGCGGTACAGATCCCCGCCGAGCGCAGCGTCCACCGCCTCGGCCACCGGCGCGCATTCGGCCAGCAGCTGTTCGCCCCACGCCTGCAGTGCGACGTCCTGCGGCCCGCAGCCGATGCGCAGGCCGGGCTCGCGGCCGCGCGCCGCCACGCATTCCTGATTGCGCGCCACGCAGGCAACTTCGTCCGCAGTATCCGGCGGGCTGTCGCTGAGCAGGCAGTGCAGCAGGAACACGTCCAGGAAGCGCATGACCGGCGCCGTGATACCGACCGCTGCGTAGGGATCGAGATCCATGAGCCGCACTTCGACGTACTCGACGCCGCGCTCACGCAGCGCGTGCAGCGGCCGCTCGCCCATGCGCACGGGCCGCTTGGGGCGGATCTTGCCGTAGAACTCGTTCTCGATCTGCAGCAGCGTGGTGGAAAGCTGGCGGTAGCTGTCGGGGCCGTCGCCCTGCGCGCCCGGCTCGCGGATGCCGATTTTCTCGTACGGCGGATAAACCTGGGTCAGGCCGCGCTGCAACGTGGCGCCATAGGACTCGAGGTCGTTGCACAGGACCGCCAGCGACGATTGCGCGTCGCTCTGGTAGCCGAGGCGTCCCATGCGCAGCGACGTGGCGTGCGGCAAGTACAGTGTTCCGGGGCGCAGCTGCTGCAGCGGGTGCGAACGACCTTCGACGAAGCTTGCGCACACGGCAGGCGAGGCGCCGAACAGATACAGCAGCAGCCAGCCGTGGCGGCGGAAATTGCGGATCAGCGCGAAGTACTCGGCGTTGCCCAGCCCGGGAAGGGACCAGTTGTAATGGATGCCCGAGATGGTCTGCATGCGCCGGCCATAGCGCCAGGACAGGCCGTTGCGGTAGACGGTCTTGGCGCGCCCCACGTTGGAGGTGCCGTAGCGCCCGATGGGAATGTCCGCCTCCGCGGGCAGGCCGCACGGCATGCTGCCCGCCCACAGCAGCTCGTCGCCGATGGCGTTGCAGACGAACTGGTGGATACGCGTCAGCTCGTCGAGGCAGCCCTCGACCGTGGCGTGCGTGCCGGTGATGAGCTCGAGCTGCGATTCGCTGAAGTCGGTGGTGACTTGCGGATGCGTGAGCGCGGAGCCGAGCGCGGCCACGTGCGGCGTGCGCGCGAGCGCGCCGTCGGGCCGCGTGCGCAGCGACTCCTTTTCGATGCCGCGGCGCATGCCGCGCAGCGTGTCGCGCGTCAGGGCGCGCAAGCGATCCTGCAACATGGTTCGGTCGGGATTCTATCCATGCTAACCCGGGGGCGCGGATAGTCAAAACAGGCCGCGCAGCGTCTGGCGCTGCTCATCGCGTTTCCGGCGCTGTCGCTGTGGCTGCCGAAGTTGCTCTCGGGCTGATCCTCACACGCGCAAAGCCCTAGATGTCCTGGGGGCTTGGGCGGCTTGATTCCGCCCGTTTCGACCGCACCTACGTCAGCGACGCGCACCTCCGTGCGCTTGGGCAGGAGAAGCCATGGACTTCTGGCGCAGGAAACGGCAGGAAACGCTCGAAGGCGGCGACAACGGCGCCAGCGGCGAG
>JBFFZT010000563.1:0-1650 GCA_041568535.1 Burkholderiales bacterium
GCTCGTTCGTCCTCGTGTTCGTGGCCTTGCTGGTGATGCGGGTGCTGCCGTCGTACATCGAGTACTTCACGGTGAAGAAGGCGGTGGTGTCGATCTCGAACGAGTTGCGCGGCCGCGGCGCATCGGCGACCGAGGTGCGCAAGGCGTTCGAACGGCGGCAGGCGATCGACGACTTCAAGGCGGTCGATGCCGCGGATCTCGAGATCACCAAGGTGGGCAACGATTTCCAGATCGTCGCCGCGTACCGCAAGGAGATCCCGCTGTTCGCCAATATCGGGCTGCACATCGACTTCGTGGCCTCGTCGAACTAGCCGGGGCCGCGCACGCGCCTTGTCCCGCACCACCGCGCGCCTCGAGGAACGGCTCGGCCACCGATTCCGCCGCGGCGAACTGCTCGAGCAGGCGCTGACGCACCGCAGCTACGGCGCGCCGCACAATGAGCGCCTCGAGTTCCTGGGCGACGGCGTCCTGGGATGCGTCGTCGCGGAAGCGCTGCTCGCGCGCTTTCCACAGCTGAGCGAAGGCGAGCTCTCGCGCATGCGCGCCAGCCTCGTGCGCCAGGAGGCGCTCGCGGCCGCTGCCGCAGGCCTCGGCCTTGCCGAGCACCTGCGCCTGGGGCAGGGCGAGAGCGCGAGCGGCGGCGCCCATCGTCCTTCCATACTCGCCGACGCCCTGGAAGCGCTCTACGGCGCCGTCTTTCTTGACGCCGGCTATGCGCAGGCGCGCGCGGCCGTGCTGGCGACGCTGGCGGGCGCGCTGGAGACGGCCGATGTGCACACCACCGCCAAGGACCCGAAGACGCGGCTGCAGGAAGTACTGCAGGCACGCCGCCATGGCCTGCCGCGCTACGAGGTCGTGGCCACGCGCGGCGCGGCGCACGAGCAGGTCTTCGAGGTGGAATGCACGGTCGCGGAGCTCGACCTGCAGGCGCGCGGCAGCGGCGGCTCGCGTCGCGCCGCCGAGCAGCAGGCGGCGCAGGCGCTGCTCAGCCGCCTGGACGCATGACGCCGTTTCGCAGCGGCAGCGTCGGCCTGGTTGGCCGGCCGAACACCGGCAAGTCGAGCCTGCTGAACCGTCTGCTCGGACAGAAGCTTGCCATCGTCTCGCCGCGCGCTCAGACCACACGCCACTTGCTTCTCGGCGTGCTGAACGCCGAGGGCTGCCAGCTGGCGTTCATCGACTCCCCGGGGTTCCAGACGCGCCACCGCAACCTGCTCAACCGCTCGCTCAACCGGCGCGCGGGGGAGGCGGCACGCGATGCGGATGTGGTCGCGTTCGTGCTGGAGGCGATGCACCTCGACGCCGCCGACCGCGCGGCGCTGGCTCGGGTGCCCGAAGGCCTGCCGACGGTAGCCGTCGTCAATAAGGTCGATCGAGTGCGCAACGCCGCCAGCCTGCTGCCTTTCGTGGCGCGCGTTTCGCGAGAACGCGCCTTCGCGGCGATCGTGCCGGTGTCGGCCACGACCGGCCGCAACGTGCCTGAGCTGCTGCGGGTGCTGGGATCGCTGCTGCCTGAAGGGCCGCCGCTCTATCCGGCCGACCTGCTGACCGATCGCGACGAGCGCTTCTTCGCCGCGGAGCTCCTGCGCGAGAAGCTTTACCGCTTGCTCGGCGAGGAGCTTCCCTACCGCTGCGAGGTGGTGATCGAGA
>JBFFZT010000564.1:0-1600 GCA_041568535.1 Burkholderiales bacterium
CGGCCTGGTGCTGCCGCCCGACGTGCCCAAGGAAGCGCAGGACTGGTGGATCGCGACCATGAAGAAGGTGGTCACCACGCCGGAGTGGAAGGAGTACATCGACAAGCAGCTGCTTACCGAGAACGTGCTCTACGGCGAGGACTTCCGCAGCTTCCTGCAGAAGACCCAGGGCGTATTCGCCGACATCCTGAGAAAGTCGGGCGCGATCAAGTAGCCGCGGCGCCGGCTGCCGTATGCGCGCGGGGTTCCTCGCCGGCATCCTGCTGCTCGCCGGCGGCTACACCTGGTTCGCGTTCGCCGAGCTCGCCCTGCTGTCCTCGGCCGGGCGGCTCGGCCCGGGCTTCTTTCCGCGCATCATCGGGGTGGCGCTCATCGCCCTGTGCGCCTGGAGCCTCGCTGAGGAGCTGAAGCACCGCGCGCACGAGCCGCTCTCGAAGCACTGGCGCGACGCCGTGGCGCTGGCGCTGCTCTCGGGCCTGTTCGTCGCCGCCCTCGACGTCCTCGGCGGGCTGGTGTCGATGATCGCCTACATGGCGGCTGCGCTCGCCTACCTCAACCGCCGCCGCACCGTGCAGAATGCGCTGCTCGCGGTGCTGCTGCCGCTCGCCATCTACCTCATGTTCCGCGTCTGGCTGAACGCCGCCGTGCCGCGCGGGCTGCTGCCTTTCTGATGGACCTGTTCGACAACCTGCTGCTCGGCTTCTCGGTTGCGGTATCGCCGCTGAACCTCGTGTACCTCTTCGTCGGCGTGATGATCGGCATGGTGGTCGGCATCATCCCCGGCTTCGGCCCGGCGGCCGCGCTCGCCGTGCTGCTGCCGATCACCTTCGGCATGGAGCCCGCGGGCGCGGTGATCATGCTCGCGGCGATCTACTACGGCGCGCAGTACGGCGGCACCATCACGTCGATCCTGCTCAACACGCCGGGCGAGTCTTCGTCAGTGGCGAGCACGTTCGACGGCTACCCGCTCGCGCAGCAGGGGCGCGCCGGCCCGGCGCTCGTCATGCAGGCGGTCGCCTCCTTCATCGGCGGCACGCTCGGCGTGGTGCTGATCACGCTGCTCGCGCCGCCGTTCTCGCAGCTCGCGCGCGGCTTCGGCCCCCCCGAGTTCTTCCTGCTGGTGGTCATGGGCCTGTCGACGCTCATCGTGATGCTGGGCGGCAGCTGGCGGCTCGGCTTGATTTCCGCGCTCATCGGTTTCGCGCTCGGCACGGTCGGCGTCGACCTGGAGACCGGCAACAGCCGCTTCACCTTCGGTTCGGCCGAGCTGATCGGCGGCATCGATTTCATCCCTGTGGCGATCGGGCTGTTCGGTCTCGGCGAGCTGTACTACGCGTTCTATACCGGCCTGCATGTTTCGGGCACGGGCGGCATCGTGCAGATCCGGCGCGACCGCTCCTTCTGGCCGACGATGCGCGATTACGTCGAGACCAAGTGGGCGCTGGCGCGCGGCTCGATCCTCGGCTTCATCGTCGGCGTGCTGCCCGGCGCCGGCGCGACGGTGGCCTCGCTCATGTCCTACTCGGTGGAGAAGTCGGTGTCGCGCACGCCGGAGAAGTTCGGCAAGGGCGCGATGGCGGGCCTGGTCGGTCCCGAAGCC
>JBFFZT010000565.1:0-1600 GCA_041568535.1 Burkholderiales bacterium
GTGCACCGGGTCGGAGCCGGGCAACGCCATGGCGACGAGCGCGTGTCCCATTTCATGATGCGCGACCACGCGCCGCTCCTCGACGTTCAGCACCCGGTTCTTCTTCTCCAGTCCGGCGACGATGCGCTCCACGGCTAGCGTGAAGTCCTCGAGCGCGACCTGCTCGGCGCCGCGGCGCGTGGCCATCAGCGCGGCCTCGTTCACCAGGTTGGCGAGATCGGCGCCCGAGAAGCCCGGGGTAAGCGCCGCCACTTGCTCGATCTCGAGCTCGCGCGCGACGCGGATCTTCTTCATGTGAACGTTCAGGATCTGGATGCGGCCCACTTTGTCCGGACGGTCGACCAGCACCTGACGATCGAACCTG
Organism: Burkholderiales bacterium; assembly: GCA_041568535.1. GTDB lineage: Bacteria > Pseudomonadota > Gammaproteobacteria > Burkholderiales > SG8-39 > JAABQT01. The sequence continues at coordinate 365 of JBFFZT010000565.1, forward strand.
CCGGCGCGCAGCAACGCCGGGTCGAGGATCTCCGGCCGGTTGGTGGCCGCAAGCAGCACCAGGCCGCCGCTCGGGTCAAAGCCGTCAAGCTCGGAGAGCAGCTGGTTGAGCGTCTGCTCCTTCTCGTCGTGGCCGCCCATGATGCCGCTGCCGCGCGCGCGCCCGAGCGCGTCGAGCTCATCGATGAAGATGATTGCGGGCGCCTTCTGGCGCGCCTGCTCGAACAGATCGCGCACACGCGCCGCGCCGACGCCAACGAACATTTCGACGAACTCCGAGCCCGAGATTGAGAAGAACGACACCCCCGCCTCGCCCGCGACCGCGCGGGCGAGCAGCGTCTTGCCGGTGCCCGGGGGGCCCACCAGCAGCACGCCCTTCGGGATGCGCGCGCCGAGCCGTCCGTAATGCTCCGGGTTCTTGAGGAACTGGACCACTTCCTGCAGTTCCGCCTTGGCCTCGTCGACGCCCGCAACGTCGTCGAAGGTGACGCCGGTGCTTTTTTCGACGTAGACCTTGGCGCGGCTTTTGCCGATGTTCATGAACCCGCCCAGGCCCTGCTGGCCGGCCATGCGCCGCATGAGGAAGAACCAGATGCCGAAAAACACCAGCGCCGGCACGACCCAGGACAGCAGATCGCGCAGGAACGTGCTTTCGAACCTGCGCGTGAAAGGCACGTCGTACTTCTCCAGGCGCTCGGCGAGGCCCGGCTCGACGAGATTCGCCACCACGATCGACTTGCCGTTTTCGGGCGATCTCAGCTTGCCGGTGATCTGGCGCTCGCCCACCGTGACCTCGATAATGCGTTTCTGCTCCAGCAGCGACTCGAACTCGCTGTAAGGCACGACTTCGATCTGCTGCGCCTGGGTCCACCATTGCTGCACCAGCATGATGGCCACCAGCGCGAAAATCAGGTAGGCAACGTTGAACTGGGCGCGCTTTTCAATTGGCATGTTTCGGGGCGGGTGGCGGGAAGACAGCCTTTGACTATTATCTTGGGGCGACCACGGGCCTGCGCAAGGCTTATTCTCGAGCCTCAGGGCGCGCCGCGTTTGATGCAGGTCACGGTCCGGACGTGCCCGAGGGTTGAATCTGTGCGCAAAGGCCCCACTTACGGCACAGGAATCAGCACAGGATCACAGCCATGCGTTTCGACAAGTTCACCACCAAGCTGCAGGAGGCCCTGGGCGAGGCGCAGAGCCTCGCGCTGGGACAGGATCATCAGTTCATCGAGCCGCA
>JBFFZT010000566.1:0-1598 GCA_041568535.1 Burkholderiales bacterium
CTGCGTCATGAAGCCAGCGAGCGGCGTGAAGCCGCCGATGCCGAGCAGGATGAGATCGCCCTTCTCGCGCGAGCTCACGCGCACCCGAGGCAGCGTCTGCGCGCGCGCCCGCTCGGCAGTGAGCGCCTCGCCGCTGATCGCGAGCGGCTTGAGTGCGCCGCCTCCGTGTGGTGGAACCAGGCCAGTCATGGTCTCGTCATCCCGCGCCCATTGCGGCTGCCGGCGCAGGATGCGCCTGCCGCACCGCGAAATTGTATTCTCAAAGAGCCCGAGCAAAGCGCCAAGCGGATCTATCGATCTGGGGATAAGCCACCCTGATTCGATGAATGATCGCTTTGCGGGGCACGGTAAACGGTTTGCGTAGTTCGACCCCGAACCGCAGAATGGACGCGAACCATCGAGCTCATGCCCGAACCCGACGCATCGATGCCAAACTCGTCCGACCCCGATCGAAACTCGGCCGCTGCGCAGGCGCGCTGGCTCGCGTTGATCGCAACGCTGCCGGTGGACGACGCGGCGGTGCGCATCCGGGCGCTGCGGACGCTCGAGGCGCTTGGCGCCGCGGTGATGCGCGAGGGCGTGTTTCTGCTGCCCGAGACCGCATCGACGCGGCAGGGTCTGGTGCGCCTTGTGGACTACCTTCGCCGCAACAGCGTCGCGACGCACCTGCTGAACGTGGCGGCGGCCTCGGCGTCACAGCACGTGGCGCTCGCGGCCCTGTTCGACCGCTCCGCGCGCTACGAAGAACTCATCAAGATCATCGACGGCCTGAAGCTCGGCTACGGCATTACGGATCCGGGCGCGATCTCGCGCGTGCTCCACAAACAGCGACGCGAGCTGGATGCAATCTCGGCGCTCGATTTTTTCCCCGGCGCGGCGCGCGAGCGCGCGCAGCAGGCGCTTTCTGAAGCCGAGCGGGCGGTGCAGCAGCTGCTCTTTCCCGCCGGCACGCCGCGCGCCCGGGAGAGACCGCCGCGCGTGCTCGGCCGCACCTGGGCGACGCGCAAGCCGCTATGGGCCGACCGCCTGGGCTGCGCATGGCTGATCCGTCGCTTCATCGATCCGGAGGCGAGCCTGCGCTGGCTCGAGAAAGGCGAGTCCTGCCCGACCGACGCCATCGACTTCGCGTACGATGGTGCGCGCTACGCGAACCGTGACGGGCGCGTGACTTTCGAGGACATGGTGGAGCAATTCGGACTGTCATCGCACGCTGCCCTTGGCAGGATCGGCGCCATCGTGCGCTCGCTCGAGCAGCACGACCGGCCGGTCCCGGAGGCGGCGGGCGTGCAAACGCTGCTCCAGGGCGGCAAGCGCCGGGCGGACAGCGAGGACGAATTGCTGCGCGAGGCGGAGAAAACATTCGACCTGCTGTTCGACGCCTTTTGAGCGGCGCCGCGCGCTTTCAGCGGCGCTTGTCGCGCAGCTCTTCGCTGTGCCGCGCGCGCAGCTCCTTGAGCCGCGCCTCGACCGCGGAAAGCTGGTAGAAATCGCCGTCTCCCGCGGCGCGCGCGAGCTGCAGCTGCTCGATGGCGGCGGGCAGGCTGCCCTGCAGCACGTAGAGCTCGGCCTGCGACTGGTGCTGCAGCAGACGCCGGCCC
>JBFFZT010000567.1:0-1585 GCA_041568535.1 Burkholderiales bacterium
GATGCGCTCCTCGGCTTCGGCGGCTTCGGCGAGCGCCACGCGATGCTCCGCGCGCAGGGTTTCGACCTCGGTGCGCATGTTTGCGAGCTGCGCGTCGGCCTGCGCCACCGCCACCTCGAACGGCGCCGGGTCGACGCGAAAGAGTAGTTGGCCGGCCGCCACGTTCTGGTTGTCGCGCACCGCGACCTCGCTCACGCGGCCGGAGACCTCCGCGGCCACCGCGATGATGTGCGCCTTGACGTAGGCGTTGTCGGTCTCGACGTGCCGCCCGCCCGCGGCGTAATAGCTCAGCGCGTAGGCGATCGCGGCGATCGGCACGCCGAGCAGCAGCACCACGCGCAGCAGCCGGCGCAGGGCGCGCGCGGCGCTCATCGGGCCCGCCTGCGCGCGGCGCCCTCGGCGGCGCCGTTCTGCGCGCGCTGCAGGTTCGCCTTCAGCGTGAGCAGGGTGTCGACGAAGCGCTCGCGCTCGGCGGCGCTCAAGCCTGCCAGCGCGTCGCGCCGCAGCTCGGCCGCGATCGTGCGCATGGTATGCAGCGCCGGCTCGACCTCGTCGGTGAGGTGCACGCGCCAGACGCGCCGGTCCTTCGCATCGTGCTCGCGGCGCACCCAGCGCTTGGCTTCCAGCCGGTCGAGCAGGCGCCCGAGCGTCGGCTTCTCGATCTCCAGGATCTCGGCGAGCTCGGTCTGGCTGACGCCGTTGCTGCGGAACAAGTGCGTGAGCACCCACCACTGCGCGCGCGTCAGGCCGAGCTTGCGCACGCGCCGGTCGTAGGCGGTGCGCAGCAGCCGCGCCACGTCGTTCAGCAGGAAGCCGAAGTTGCGGGACAGGTCCTCGCGGAACATGCCCCATGATAGTTGCCTAGCTTACGATAAGCAACGCAAGGAAACCCTCCGGTATCATGGGGGCCACGTTGCAGGGCAACATTCGAGGGGGGCAACCGACATGCGCGGCGCGGTATTCCTGGGCAATCGCAAGATCGAGATCCGCAACTTTCCCGACCCGACGCCCGGTCCGGGCGAAGTGGTGCTGCGCATGCGCGCCTCCGGCATGTGCGGCAGCGACCTCAAGTTCTACCGCTCGCCGCCGGGCGAGGCGCAGAAAGCGCTCGGCCTGGGGGGCAACGCCGAGCCCTTCATCGCCGGGCACGAGCCCTGCGGCGAGGTGGTGGCGCGCGGGCCCGGCGTCTCGGAGAAGGAGGCGCCGACGGGGCTGCGGGTGATGGATCACCACTACGCCGGCTGCGGCGTGTGCCCGCACTGCCGCGTCGGCTGGTCGCAGCTCTGCCGCGCCGGCATCACGGTGTACGGCGTCACCGCGCACGGCGGGCACGCGGAGTATTTCAAGGCGCCGGTACGCACCATCGTGCCGCTGCCCGAGGAGCTGTCGTTCTCCGAGGGAGCGGCCGTGGCCTGCGGCACGGGCACGGCCTACGGCGCGCTGCGGCGCATGCACGTCGCCGGCGGCGCCACGCTCGCGGTGTTCGGGCAGGGGCCGGTGGGCATCAGCGCGACGCTGCTGGGCTCCAAGATGGGCCTGCGCGTGATCGCGGTGGAAGCCAACGCCGAGCGCCTCGCGCTCGCCA
>JBFFZT010000568.1:0-1573 GCA_041568535.1 Burkholderiales bacterium
CTGCGATGCGCGCGAGCGCGCGCGCCTCCGCGTCGCCGTCGTTCACGCCGTCGAGCATCACGTACTCGAAAGTGATGAAGTCGCGCGGCGCCTTCTCCAGGTAGCGCCGGGAGGCCGCGAGCAGCTCGCGGATCGGGTATTTGCGGTTCACCGGCACCAGCTGGTCGCGCAGCTCGTCGGTCGGCGCGTGCAGCGACACCGCGAGCGCTACCGGGCAGGCGTCGCGCAGCTCGTCCATGCCCGGGATCACGCCCGAGGTCGATACCGTCACGCGCCGGCGCGACAGGCCGTAGGCGTTGTCGTCCAGCATCAGGCGCAGCGCCGGGATCACGTGCTCGAGATTGAGCAGCGGCTCGCCCATGCCCATCAGCACGACGTTGGTCACCGGGCGCGCGCCTTCCAGCAGCCGGTTCGCAAGCCACAGCTGGCCGACGATCTCCGCCGTGCCGAGGTTACGGTTGAAGCCCTGCTTGCCGGTGGAGCAGAACGCGCAATCGAGCACGCAGCCCGCCTGGCTCGACACGCACAGCGTGCCGCGGCCGGTTTCGGGGATGAACACCGCGTCGACGGCGTTCGTCCCATCGACCTTCAGCAGCCACTTGCGCGTGCCGTCCGCGGCCGTGCTGTCGCCGACGATGCGCGGCGCCTCGACGCGCGCGTGCGCCGCGAGCTTGGCGCGCAGGTCCTTCGCCAGGTCGCTCATGCGCGCGAAATCGGACTCGCCCGACTGGTGCACCCAGCGCAGCACCTGGCGCGCGCGGAACGGCTTCTCGCCCAGCTCGGCGAAGAACGCGGCGAGCGCGGTGGCGTCGAGGTCGAGGAGATTGGTCTTCATGTCAGCGCGAGAACACCTCGCAGGCCGGAAAGAAATAGGCGATCTCGACGCGCGCCGTGTCCGCTGCGTCGGAGCCGTGCACGGCGTTGGCGTCGATCGATGCGGCGAAGTCGGCGCGGATGGTGCCCTTGGCCGCCTTCTTCGGGTCGGTGGCGCCCATCAGGTCGCGGTTGCGCGCGATGGCGTTGTCGCCCTCGAGCACCTGCACCATCACCGGGCCCGAGATCATGAAATCGACCAGGTCGCCGAAGAACGGTCGCTCGCGGTGCACGGCGTAGAAGCCTTCGGCCTCGGCGCGCGACAGGTGCATCATGCGCGCGGCGATCACGCGCAGCCCCGCCTCTTCGAAGCGCGCGAGAATCTTGCCGATCACGTTCTTTTTCACCGCGTCGGGCTTGATGATGGACAAGGTGCGCTCGAGCGCCATATTCCCGTGACTCCCCGGATTCCCAAAGAAATTGTGAGCCCGCGATTCTATCACGGGCCTGGCGCGATTTTCGTAAAAACAAGGGCTTAGGAGGTCTCCCGCCACTCGGGGACGACGCCGCGCGCGCCGCGCGCCGCCTGCCATCCGGCGGCGACGCCGATCCCCGGCACCCACACCAGCTCGTCGTCGCAGTACAGCAGCGGCAGGCGCTCGCGCCGCCAGGGCGGCACGCCCGCTTCCTGGAACAGGTTCTTCAGCGTGCGCCGCGGGCGGCGCGCGTCGAGCTGCAGCCGCTCGCCGCCGGCGCGCGC
>JBFFZT010000569.1:0-1566 GCA_041568535.1 Burkholderiales bacterium
ATTGCCGCGACCGCATTCCACACGCGCGTAATATTGAGCACCGTGCTGATCGCGCGCACACCGTTGGCGAGCTCGCCCACTGGAACCGCGCGGGTGCCCTCTAGGGTCAGCTCGGCGGTGGGGAGCTTGCGCGTGCCAAGCTTGTCCTTGAGGCGGTCGATGGAGATGCCGTTCGGCCGACCGGCCTCGTCGCGCGTTTCGAGATAGAACATCGCAAGGCCCTTGCCGCCGGGCGCCGCGCCCTCGGGGCGCGCGAGCGTGAGCGCCATCTGCGAGGCGATCGCCGAGGTGAACCACTTGCGCCCGTGCAGCGTCCAGCCGCCATCGGGGCCAGGCCGCGCCACCGTTTCGGTAAGTGCCACGTCGGAGCCGCCGATCTGCTCGGTCATCCACTGGCCGCTGGTCCAGAAGCGCGCCGGGTCGCGGCTCGTGAGGTGCGGTACGGCGCGCTCGATCAGCTCGCGGTTGCCCGAGGAAACGAGCGTGCGCGCCGCGCCGTCGGTCATGGCAAGCGGGCAGGCGTAGACGTCGGTCGAGGGCGTGAACAGGTACACCAGCGCGAACTGCAGCACGCGTGACAACGCTCCGTACGGCGCTTCGTGGGGAAGCGCGATCAGCCCTTCGCGCGCCGCGAGTTCCTCGGCGCGGCGCCACAGGGGCGTGAGCTCGATGCGATCGACGCGGTTGCCCCAGGCGTCCCATTGCACCAGCGCGGGCTCGAGGGGGCGCTCGGCGAGGCTTTGCGCGTAGAGCTCGCCGCCGGCGAGCGCGCCCATCTTCTCGAGCTGCGGCGCGATCGCACGATGCTGCTCGGCCGAGAATACGCGCGCGAGGTAGCCGCGCAACACGCGGTCGTCGGCATATTGGTTGCCGAGCTGCGGGGCGGCCTGGACGAAGCTCATGCCTGCGATCCGTTCACAGAAAGAGAATACGCCGAAATCGCGGCATTCTAGAATCGCGCTGGATCAACGAACCGGGGACTGTGCAATGGCGGAAAAACTCAAGCTCGGCTACATCGGCGTCGGCCTGATGGGCCTGCCGATGGTGAAGCGCCTGTGCGCGCGCGGCTACAGCGTGCGCGTCTACGACATCGTGGCGAAGCAGATCGAGGCGGCGCGCGCGGCGGGCGCGCAGCCGGCGCGCTCGCCCGCGGAGGCGGTGCAGGGCGTCGATGTCGTGCTGCTCAACCTGCCGACGCCCGAGGCGGTCGAGCAAGCCATGTTCGGCGAGGACGGCGCGGCCGCCGCGATGCGCAAGCCGCAGTTGCTCGCTGATTTTTCCACCATCCGCGTCGAGCAGTGCCGCGCTTACGCCAAGCGCCTCGCCGAGCAGAGCGGCTGCCGCTGGGTCGATCTGCCGGTGTCGGGCGGGCCGCCGGCCTCGGGCGATGGCACGCTGACGGTGATGGCCGGGGGCGAAGCGGCCGATCTCGAGCGGCTGAAACCGCTGCTCGACGACGTGTCGCAGCGCTGCACGCGCATGGGATCGGTCAGCGCGGGACTCGCCGCCAAGATGATCAACCAGCTGATCGTCGGCGTCGGCCATGCCATGCTCGCCGAGGCCGAG
>JBFFZT010000570.1:0-1556 GCA_041568535.1 Burkholderiales bacterium
ATCGCCAGGATCTGGCCGACGGTGATCACCCCGGTGCCGCCAATGCCGGTCACGAGAACCCCGTATGGCGTCGTCAGGGAGGGCAGTTTCGGCTCCGGAAGGTCAGGAAAGTCAGCGCCCGCTTCGCCTTTGGCTGCCTTCTTACCGCGCTTGAGCTGACCGCCCTCGACGGTGACGAAACTCGGGCAAAATCCCTTCACGCACGAGAAGTCCTTGTTGCACGAGGACTGGTTGATGACCCGCTTGCGGCCGAATTCGGTCTCGAGAGGCTCGACCGAAAGGCAGTTGGACTTCACGCTGCAGTCGCCGCAGCCCTCGCACACCATCTCGTTGATCACGGCGCGCTTGGCCGGATCGGGATACTCGTTTCGCTTGCGGCGGCGCCGCTTCTCGGAGGCGCAGGTCTGGTCGTAAATCAGCGCCGAAACGCCCTCAGTCTCGCGCAGTTCGCGCTGCACCTGATCGAGCTCGTCGCGATGCCGGATCGTCACCCCCGGCGCCCAGTTGACGCCCGCCGGGTACTTCTCCGGCTCGTCGGTGACCACCACGATCGGCTTCACCCCCTCGGCCGCGATCTGACGCGAGATGATCGCCGGGTCGAGCGGGCCGTCGTGGTGCTGGCCGCCGGTCATGGCAACGGCGTCGTTGTACAGGATCTTGTAGGTCATCCTGACCTTGGCCGCGACCGCAGCGCGTATCGCAAGCAACCCCGAGTGGTAGTACGTGCCGTCGCCAAGATTGGCGAAGATGTGCTGCTCGTTGGTGAAGGGTGCCTGGCCGATCCAGGGCGCGCCTTCGGCGCCCATGTGGGTGAAGGTCGACGTCGCGCGGTCCATCCACACCGCCATGAAATGGCAGCCAATGCCGGCGGTGGCGCGGCTGCCCTCGGGTACGCGCGTCGAGGTGTTGTGCGGGCAGCCCGAACAGAAGTAGGGCTGGCGAATCGTGGTGACGCGCGGCTTGGCGAGCGCCTTCTCCTTGAAGTCGATAAACGCAAGCCGCTCCTTGAACTGGCTGCCCAGGCTCCCGGTCATGCCGAGTCGTTCGAGGCGCTGCGCGATCACGCGCGCAACCATCGCGGGCGAATGCTCGTAGTGCGCCGGCAGGAGCCACGAGCCGGCGGGCTGGCCCTCGGCGCGGCTCCACTCGCCGTTGTCGTCGAACTTGCCGACCACGCGGGGCGCGCGCTTGCCGGCTTCCCAGGTGTAGAGCTCTTCCTTGATCTGGTACTCGATGAGCTGGCGCTTCTCCTCGACTACGAGGATCTCCTCCAGCCCCTGCGCGAAGCGCCGTGCCCCTTGCGGCTCGAGCGGCCAGCTCATGGCGATCTTGTACACGCGCAGCCCGATGTCGCGCGCGACCTTCTCGTCGATGCCGAGATCGGCGAGCGCCTGCATCACGTCGCCGTAGGATTTTCCGGTGGTGGCGATGCCAAGCTTCGCGTTGGGCGAATCCCAGACAATCTTGTCCAGGCCGTTCGCGCGCACGTAGGCGAGCGCTGCGTAGACCTTCCAGTCGAGCAGCCGCGCTTCCTGCTCGAGGATGCCGTCGGGCCA
>JBFFZT010000571.1:0-1516 GCA_041568535.1 Burkholderiales bacterium
ATCAGGAGTGCGGCGAATGCCAGGTAGGAGTTGGCGGTCGGGTCGGGGAAGCGCACTTCCACGCGCCGCGCCTTGGGGCTCGACACGTACGGGATGCGGCAGGAGGCCGAGCGGTTCTTCGCCGAGTAGGCGAGGTTGATCGGCGCCTCGAACCCCGGCACCAGGCGCTTGTAGCTGTTGGTGCCCGGGTTGGTGATGGCGTTCAGCGCCTTGGCGTGCTTGATGATGCCGCCGATGTAGAACAGCGCGAACTCCGAGAGGCCGGCGTAGCCGTTGCCCGCGAACAGGTTCTGGCCGCCTTTCCACACCGACTGGTGCACATGCATGCCGGAGCCGTTGTCGCCCACCACGGGCTTGGGCATGAAGGTCGCGGTCTTGCCGTAGGAGGCGGCCACGTTCCACACCGTGTACTTGAGGATCTGCATCCAGTCGGCGCGCTGCACGAGCGGCGCGAAGCGCGTGCCGATCTCGTTCTGGCCCATGGCGCCCACCTCGTGGTGGTGCACCTCGACTTCCACGCCCTGCTGCTCGAGCGCGAGGCACATGGCGTTGCGCACGTCGGCCAGCGTGTCGATCGGCGGCACCGGGAAGTAGCCCCCCTTCACCGGGGCGCGGTGGCCCATGTTGCCCGACTCGTAGTCGATGCCCGAGGACCAGGGCGCCTCTTCCGACTTGATCTTCACGAAGCACCCCGACATGTCCACCTGCCAGGTGACGCCGTCGAAGATGAAGAACTCGGGCTCGGGGCCGAAATAGGCGATATCGCCCAGGCCGCTCGACTTGAGGTAGGCCTCCGCGCGCCGCGCGATGCCGCGCGGGCAGCGGTCGTAGGGCTTGCCGTCGGTCGGCTCATAGACGTCGCAGTTGAGGTTCAGGACCGCCTCGTCGCTGAACGGGTCCATGCGCGCGGTCGACGGATCGGGCATCAGCAGCATGTCGGAGGCCTGGATGCCCTTCCAGCCGGCGATCGAGGAGCCGTCGAAGGCATGGCCGTTCTCGAACTTATCCTTGGTGAAGTGCCGGATCGGCACGCTGACGTGCTGCTCCTTGCCGCGCGTGTCGGTAAAGCGGAACTCGACGAACTTGACCTCCTTCTCCTTCGCCATTTTCAAGACGTCATCGGCCGTCATGGACATCTGCAGATCTCCTGAGTTTGTGCAATGGGATGCGGCCGCTCGCGGCGGCCCGACGCGCAGGTTGGAGCAGGTTCCATGCCACGAGGCGGTCTCCCCGATTCCGCCCCTCACGCGCCATGCCGCGGGAATTTTAAATCAAGCGTTCGCACAATGCTGGTGCATTTTCTCGCCGCAGGCACCGTGCTGGTGCCCCGATGCACCGCCGTTGAACTTCTATAATGCAAAGCAGCAATGACCGACAGCGCGGATATCGCGGCGATCAAACGGCGCGCCGCCGAACGCGGACAGCAGCTCGGGCTGCCCTATGCAGGTGCGCTCCTGCCCGCGGAAGCTTTTGCGCTGATGCAGGCCGGCGCGAAGCTGGTCGACGTGCGCACCCG